>NZ_FXTM01000021.1 GCF_900182585.1 Balnearium lithotrophicum
TCCCATTCCGAACTCGGTAGTTAAGCCCGCCAGCGCCGATGATACTGCCCGCGGGAGCGGGTGGGAAAGTAGGGCGGTGCCAGGCTTTTTTATTTTTGTAATACTTTTTTAGTCAAAATATCCTTAGCAAATTTCTCAATACCTTCTGAATCTATTCCTACCAAATGGCGTAGTAAGTTTTGATTTCCATGTTCTATAAACTTGTCCGGTAATCCTAAATTAAAAACCCTTCCTGTGTACCAGGATGCCAAATACTCATTTACAGCAGAACCGAAACCTCCCTTAACGACATTTTCCTCAACAGTTACTATTAATTTAAATTCCCTGGCTATTTGGTTTAAAAGTTTTTCATCAAGTGGTTTTACAAAGCGAGCATTAACTACAGTAACGTTTAGTCCGATTTTTTCCAAATTTTCAGCTGCCTTTAAGGCTTGATAAACCGGCCATCCCGTTGCAAGAATAACCAAATCCTTTCCCTCTCTTAAAACCTCCCATGTACCAATATCAATTTTCTTCAAAGGCTCCCTTATCGGAATTCCATATCCTCTACCACGGGGATATCTGACGGCAAAGGGTTTACCCGAGTAGATGGCAGTGTAGAGAAGGTGACGGAGCTCCTCCTCATCCTTAGGAGCAGCAACAACTATGTTTGGAATAATCCTCAAGTAGGAAAGGTCAAAGGCTCCATGGTGAGTTGCTCCATCCTCTCCAACAAGCCCTGCCCTATCAATTGCAAAGATAACTGGAAGTTCCTGAAGTGCTACATCGTGAATTATCTGGTCATAAGCTCTTTGAAGAAATGTTGAATAGATTGCAACGACAGGCTTTAATCCCTTCTTTGCAAGACCTGCAGCAAATGTAACAGCATGCTGCTCAGCTATTCCCACATCAAAGTACCTTTCAGGGAACCTCTCTTTAAATCTATCAAGTCCCGTACCAGAAGGCATAGCAGCAGTTATACCTACAACGTCACTGTCAGACTCTGCAATTTCTATCAATGTTTTTGAGAAAACTTCCGTATAGGTTGGAGGTAAGTTTTCCTTCTTTTTGGACTTTGGTGAAACTCCGTGAAACTTGTCAGGCCTCTCCTCGGCAGGAGCGTACCCCTTTCCCTTTTTAGTGAGAACGTGAACAAGTGTAGGACCCTTTAACTTTGAAACGTTGTTTAACGTTGTAATTAATGTAGGAATATCGTGTCCATCTATGGGACCAACATACCTAAAACCCAACTCCTCAAAGAGCATTCCAGGGGGGAAGAGTCCCTTTACAATTAGGTCCTCAACCCTTTTTAATCCTTTGTAGACTTTTTCCCCAAAGAGCTTCTTTGTAACGTTCTCAAGTCTTTCCTTTGCCTTCCTTAAACTCTCTCCCGTTGTAAGTTTTGTTAAGTAGTTTGAAATAGCCCCGATATTCTTTGAAATCGACATTTCGTTATCGTTTAGTATGACGATTAAGTCCTCTCCTAACTGACCTGCATTGTTAAGTCCCTCGTAGGCCTCTCCTGCAGTGAGAGCTCCATCACCAATAACGGCTATAACGTGTCCTTCCTCTCCTTTTAACTTTTTCCCTATTTTGATTCCAAGAGCAGCGGAAATTGAAGTAGAACTGTGTCCCGTTCCAAATGCATCGTACTTACTCTCCTTTATCGATGGAAATCCGGAGATTCCTCCATACTGTCTCAACGTGTGGAAAACTTTCTTTCTACCTGTGAGAATTTTGTAAGGGTAGGATTGGTGTCCTACATCCCAGACAATCTCATCCTTAGGTGGAGAAAAGACCCTCAAGAGGGCTATTGTAAGTTCAACCACCCCTAAGGATGATGCTAAATGGCCACCTGTCCTTTCAACTACAGATATGATGAACTTCCTAATTTCATCTGCCAGTAAGTTTAGTTCCTCTTCAGTTAGTTTTTTTATATCCTCTGGGTAGTTAACTTTTTCCAAAACCAAAACATTCCCTCCATCCTTAATACTCTCTCTCAACAATAAATCGTGCTATTTTCTCCAAGGGTTCCCTCTTTTCCACATCAAAAATCCTTAAAACTTCAACTGCCCTTTCAATCTCCTCTTTTGCCCTTTCAAGAGCTCCGTCAACTCCGAAAAACGTAACAAAGGTAACCTTTCCCTTTTCAAAGTCAGAACCAACGTTTTTACCTATCTTCTTCTCATCACCAACAACATCCAAAACGTCATCAGTTATCTGGAAGGCCAAACCTATGTGGTTTCCGTACTTCCTAAGAGCTCCTATCTCCTCCTCACTTCCTCCTCCAGTTATTCCCCCAGAGACAACAGAAGCTGTTATGAGCCTTCCCGTTTTGTGTTTATGAATAAAAAGGAGCTCCTCCAAGGAAACATCACTCCTTCCCTCTGCATCAATGTCGCACTGCTGCCCCAGGACCATCCCCAACATTCCAGAGGCTCTTGAAATTTCTGAGATAACCCTAACCTTTCTTTCACAATCAAAATTCCACTCAGAGAGAACCTCAAAAGCTCTGTTTAAAAGGGCATCACCTGCAAGAATAGCAGTAGCCTCCCCAAACTTTACCCAAGTCGTGGGAGCTCCCCTCCTCAGCGTATCGTTGTCCATGGCAGGTAAATCGTCGTGGATGAGAGAGTACGTATGAATCATTTCAATTGCACAGGCAGGGGTAATTGCCTCCTCAAATCTTCCTCCGACAACTTCACAACCTGCCATACAGAGAATAGGCCTTAACCTCTTTCCACCTACCGTTAAGGAGTACCTTACAGCCTCGTAAAGTCTCTTTCCGTACTCAGGTTCGGAAGGTAGGAGCTTTAAAATTTCCTCATCTACAATTTTCTTCCTCTTCCTTAAGTATTCCTTTAAATCCATAATAACCTCATACGTACTTTTTCTCCTCTCCCTTTAAAAGCCTCTTGATGTTGCTGTAGTGTTTTAAAACTATAACAAGGGAGGAAAGTGAGACAAATATAAACGACAGTTCAGAGGGCTTGTCTAAAATTTTGTAAAGAACTGGATAGGATAGTGCAGCGGTTATTGAGGAAAGGGAAACGTATCGTGTTGTGAAAAAAACGATTAGAAATACAGTAAAAGCAAGAAGTGTAATCTTCGGTGAAATTACCAAAAAAGCACCTAAACCTGTTGCAACTCCCTTCCCGCCCCTAAAGGAGAGAAACGGAGAAAAGCAGTGGCCTAAAATAGCTGAAAGTCCTGAAAATACCTGAAGTTCAGCAGAAAATCCCGAGTACTTTAAAATTAAAACAGGAAGGGCTCCCTTTAATGCATCAAGGAAAAGAACGAGAGCTCCGTACTTCTTTCCTAAAACCCTCGAAACGTTGGTTGCTCCAATATTTCCACTTCCATACTTTCTAACATCAACTCCCTTTATTCTTCCAACTATGTAACCAAAAGGAATGGAACCCAACAGGAATGAAACTAAAAATACGAGAAAATAGCTCATTTTCCGTTCTCCTTAATGACTTTAAAGAAGTTAACAAAGTAAACAATTCCGGTATAGAGTGCCACGAACGTCGAGATAATAAGAAGTAATTCCCCCAGCACTTTAAACCCTGATAAAAGAAGAACTATTGAACTCATTATAAGGACCGTTTTTAACTTTCCTCCCTTTGAGGCAGGAATAACAATGCCCCTCGATGCAGCTATCGCCCTCATTCCAGTAACGGCTTCCTCCCTCCCAACAATCGTAATTACAGAGTAGGGGTCACAGAGCTTCACATAGGCAAGAGAGATTAGCGTTGATGAGGTCAAAAGCTTATCAGCAATAGGGTCAAGAAGTATTCCTAAGTTAGTAACAGACCTGCTCTTCCTTGCAATGTAACCGTCCAAGAAATCGGTAATTGATGAAAGTAAAAAGAGAACAAGGGAAATTTTAAAGTATCCCTTTACCGTAAAAAGGACGATAAAGGGAAGAAGGAGAATCCTAATAAATGTTAGTAAGTTTGGAACAGTTTTGACCCTCTCCATCAAATTTTCATAGGCATAACAACGTTTTTAAGCTGTATTTCTTCATCAGAGGTAATGAGAACAGGACTTAAAGGTTCACTCATTTGAAATTTTATAGAGGAAGCATCAAAGGAACTAATCGATTCAATCATATGAACAATATTAAAGCTTATCGTGAAAGGCTCTCCTGAGTATTCAACAGGTATTGTTACCTCTGCCTCCTCAGAATACTCTCCCTCTAACTTTTTCGTATTGAGCGTTAAACTGTTTTCGTTTAAGTTGAATACAACTGCCCTTACTTCTTCCTTGTCAAAAATGATTGAAACCTCCTTAAGGGCCGATAGGAGCTCTTCCCTGTCCGCAACAAAGGAAATGGGATTGCTCTCGGGGATAACCGATAGGTAATCCGGATACTCTCCCTCTATTAGAGAGGTCCACATAATTGTATCTCCGCTTCTCAGGAAGAGCTTATTGTTCATTTCAACAAAGTCCACTTCCTCACCCTCTCTGAGAACCTTTTTAAGCTCACTGAGGGATTTTTTTGGCAAAATAGCACTAAACTCCTCAGAAGGGACAAAAACCTCGTAGAGGGCCAATCTGTGGCCGTCTGTGGCTACTGCATGAAGCCTGTCACCCAAAGACCTTAGAAGAACTCCAGTTAATATGTAACGGGCCTCATCTGTACTTGCCGCATAGGATACCTTTTTGAGAGCTCTGTCTATCTCCTCTGAGGGAAGCTTAACTGTGAAGTTCTCCGGGAGTTCTATCTCTGGAAATTCATCAGGAGGAAGAGTAGCAAGTGAAAATCTTGAATTTGCCGAGCGAACGATGAGTTTTGAATCTCCCGCCTCTAAAGTAATTTCATTTCCCGTTAAGGATGAAAAGAGCTTTGTTGCTTTGTTTGCATTTACTGTTGTTCTTCCTTCTTTTTCCACAGAACAATCCACAACTGTGGATATTCCAACCTCCAAATTTGTCGCCGTGAGCCTTAGTAAGTTGTCCTCAGCCTCAAGGAGAATATTTGAAAGAATAGGAATTGTTCCTCTTTTGTCAGCCGCCGACGCCGTTAATTTTACAGCATCCCTCATCTTTAGTTTGGATACCCTAATTTGCATCCTTCCTCCTTACTATATTTCTTTCCTTATTTTTCTTATAAGAGTATTACTATTTATATAGTAATAATAATTATAGGTGCACAAATTTTGTGCACTAAAACAAAAGTTTCTTTGTTTACAAGGGCTTGAAGCTAAAAAGTTATCCACACAGTGTGGATAACTCCCCAATTTTTCTGTGGATAAGTCTGTGGATAACTTTTTTCTGTGGATAACTACCCTAACTATCATTTGAGTTATCCACATCAATTTTGTTATCCACATAATTATCCACATAGTTATCCACAGTACTGTGGATAACTTGCAGTCTTCTTTCTATAGCTTCTCTTATCCTTAGCTCTAAGTTGTTGACCAACTGTTTTACCGATTCATCGGAATTTATCATCTCCTCAACCTTTCTGACTGCGTGAATTACTGTTGTATGGTCGTCCCTGTTAAATGCTGATGCTATCTGTGTGTAGGGATAGTTTCCCACCTTTTTCGATAGGTACATCGCTATTTGTCTTGCAAATGCGATATTCTTCTTTCTTGAAGGACCTTCAAGTAGTTCAACATCCACTTTCAATTCCTTTCCTACCAGCTTTTTAATTGTATTTAATGAAACCTCTCTAAGGGCCTTTTCTCTATCTTCACTGCTTCTCTCCTCAGAGAAGAGCTCCCTCACAAGTTTCTCATTTATCGGCTTTCCCTCTAAGTTTGATTTCGCCTTGAGCTTTATGAGGGCACCCTCAAGCTGTCTTATGTTTGACTTAATTATTGAGGCAATGAGTTTAATAACCTTATCACTTACCTCTATTCCCTCTTCCTCAGCTTTCCTCTTTAAAATTGCAACTCTTGTTTCAAAGTCCGGTGGTTGAATATCTGCTATGAGTCCCCATTCAAACCTACTCCTCAGCCTCTCAGTTAACGTCGGAATGTCCTTCGGGGGTCTATCACTGGTTATTACAACCTGTTTTCCTGCATCGTAAAGGGCATTGAAGGTGTGGAAAAACTCTATCTGAGTTCTTTCCTTCCCTCCTATGAACTGAATATCGTCTATCAGGAGAACATCAACGTTTCTGTACCTTTCTTTAAACTCTTGAATGTTATCGGACTTCAATGCTTCTATCAGCTGATTCATAAAAGTTTCTGTTGTTAGATAAACTACCTTTTTTCCCGGATTGTTTCTTAAAATGAAGTTCCCAATTGCCTGCATAAGGTGGGTTTTCCCAAGTCCTACTCCACCGTATATGAATAGGGGGTTGTAGGCCCTTCCCGGATTTTCCGCAACTGCCAGAGCCGCAGCGTGGGCAAACTGGTTACTTGCTCCAACGACAAAGTTTTCAAAAGTATACTTTGGGTTTAGATTTGATTTAAAAGTTTCTCTCCTTTCTTCACCTTTCGTTTTAAATAGGTCAAGCTCCAACTGTTGAGGCTGATTTAGCTCTTCTGAGGAAATGAGCTCTACCTCAAGCTTTCTCCCGTACGTTTTCTCAGCTACTTCTCTTAAAAGTCCTAAATGGTGCTTTATTATTAAATTCTTGGCCACTTTATCCTTTACCTTAAGCCTTAAGGTGTTCTCATTAATATCTATGAGCTCCAATTTACTAAAAAGGGTCTTAAAGAGGCTCTGTTTGGTTCTTTTCCTTATATTCCTCAAGAACTCCTCAAAGAAGTTGTTTACCACTAAGAACCTCCCGGTAGAGCTCCACATAAGAGTTTACCATTCTATCAACTGAAAACTTCTTTGTAACAAGATTGTAAGCTTTCTCAACCAAGTGATTTGAAAGTTCTCTATCCGTCACTATTCTGACTATTGCATCGGCTAAGAGTTCTGGGTTGTTTGGAGGTACTAAGAGTCCCGTCTCTTCGTTTTCAACAACCTCACCCGTTCCACCAACGTTGGTTGAAACAACAGGAACCTTGAGTACCATTGCTACAAGCAGGGAACTTCCAAGCCCCTCGTTTTTTGATGGTAGAACAAAAACGTCTAATGCCTTTGTATAATTAACAATATCATCCACAAATCCGTAGAGAATAAAACTTTTAGAGATTCCCTTACTATTTATAATTTTCTGGAGTTTTTTCCTCAGTTTTCCCTCACCAAAAACGAAAAACTTTCCATTGGTAAGTTTCTCTAAAACCTTTTTAGATGCCTCTATTAGATTGGGGATGTCTTTTTGTTCCGTTAGAGCTGCAAGCGTTCCAACTGTCGGATTTCCATTAAGTTCTTTTTTAATATTTTCAACTATTTCACTTTTTACTTTTCTCTCTATGTCCCTTACATCAACCGAAGAGTAAATAACTTCTGTTCTGTTCGTTAAAAATGGAAAACTTTCCAACACTATTCTTCTTACAGCTTCTGTTATTGAAACTATTTTGTCTGTATTCTTATATTTTAAATAGGTAAGTCTATTTTTCCTCGGTCTGTAATCGACTCTCCTTGTATAAACTACAGGTTTCCTGTGTAGTTTTTTCGAAAGGGCTGAAATCGTGTGTCCCTTTGCAGAGTGGGCATGGATAATGTCAAACTTTCTTCCTATATAGCCCAATCTCAAAATGTCAGACGTTTGATTTCCCTTTAAAGGGACAGTCTCTATTCCTTCCTTTTTACACTTTTTAAACAGTTCGTCTCCTGTTCTGCAGGCTACAGCTGAGGTTATCCCCTTTTCTCTCAACCCTTTGACTAAGTAAAGGAGCTGCTGCTCTCCTCCTCTCCACCCTTTTTCTGTGTCAACGTGTAGAATTTTCATGGCTCACCTATTAATTTTTTCGAGAGAAAATTTTTGGAGGAGAGATGAGGTTTTCAAGGGCATTCATACCCACTTTGAAGGAAGCACCTGCAGATGCTGAGATTCCAAGCCACAAGCTCTTGATAAGGGCTGGATTCATAAGAAAGGTAGCTTCTGGCCTTTACGATATTCTGCCTTTGGGAGCTTTAGTTGTAAGGAAGATTATTCGGGTAATAAGGGAGGAGATGGATAGGGCAGGGGCACAGGAAGTTATCCTTCCCATTATGCACCCTGCGGAGCTCTGGATTGAAAGTGGAAGGTGGGACGTTTACGGAAAGGAGATGGTCAAGTTTAAGGATAGACACGGCAGGGACTACTCACTGGCACCAACAGCTGAGGAGGTTATAACGGACCTTGTAAGGAGGGAAGTTAAGTCCTACAAGGACCTACCTTTGAATCTCTACCAGATTGGTAGGAAGTTCAGGGATGAGATAAGGCCAAGATTTGGACTTATGAGAGCTCGTGAGTTCATAATGAAGGATGCCTACTCCTTCCATGCAACCGACGAGGATGCAGAAAGGGAGTACTGGAACATGTACGAGACCTACTCGAGAATTTTTAAGAGAATGGGGCTCGAATTTAAGGCCGTTGAAGCCGATACGGGGGAGATAGGCGGAAAGTTCTCCCACGAGTTTATGGTTATTGCAGATACAGGTGAGGGAAAACTTGTTTACTGTGAAAAGTGTGGATACGCTGCAAGTACAGAAAAGGCAGAGCAGTTTAAGCCAGAACCTCCAAAAGACAGGGAATCAAGGTTTAAACCTTTAGAAAAAGTTCATACGCCGAACGTAAAGAGAATTGATGAGGTTTCGGAATTTCTAAACGTTCCACCTGAAAACATACTAAAGCTCTTAGTTTACATCGTTGATGGAAAGCCTGTTGCCGTTGCTGTTAGGGGAGACAGGGAAGTTGAAGAAACAAAGTTGAAGAGGGCTTTGGGCGGAAAGGAAGTACGACTTGCAACAGACGAAGAGATTGAAAACTTTACAGGACAGCCTAAGGGATTTCTATCTCCTTTAGGTCTTAACATTCCGGTATTTGCAGACTACTCTGTAACTCAAATGGTCAACTTTGTTGCCGGAGCAGGTGAGAAGGATTACCACCTAAAGAACGTCAACTGGGGAAGGGATTTTAAGGTTGAGGACTTTATCGATGTTTCGGAGGTTAGGGGAGGACAGCCCTGTCCTAAGTGTGGAGCTCCCTTAGTTGAGAAGAGGGGAATTGAAGTTGGCCACATTTTTAAACTTGGAACAAAGTACAGTGAGGCTATGGGGGCAACTTTTGTTGATGAGAATGGAGAGGAGAAGCCGATTATCATGGGCTGTTACGGAATAGGAGTTACGAGGGTAATGGCTGCTGCGGTTGAGCAGAACTACGATGAAAATGGGATAGTCTGGCCTAAGGAGATAGCCCCGTTTGAGGTTATTGTTATTCCTGTTAACGTTAAAAAGGAGGAAATCTCTGAGGTTTCTGAGAGAATATACTCGGAGCTCCAGAGGAACAAAATTGACGTTATATTGGACGACAGGAATGCAAGGCCCGGGTTTAAGTTTAAGGATGCAGACCTTATAGGAATTCCCTACCAGGTGATTGTTGGAAAGAAAGTTCAGGAGGGAATAGTTGAAGTTAAAGAGAGAAGGACAGGGGATAGAGTTGAGGTGAAGGTTGATGAGGTTGTTGAATACTTGACTGAAAAACTCAGATAGTCTGGAGCTTATGTTGAAGGTGGAATACAAGAAACAAGTTGAATTGGGGCATTTGAGACCTTGGTCCTTTTCCAAGGTTCAAAAGGCCAAAAAGTGCCAGTACGAGTTCTTCTTTAGATACGTTGAAAAGTTGGAACCAAAGGAAAGGGCCGATTTTCTTATTTTAGGAAGTGGCGTTCACTACGTCCTTGAAAATGCATTGAACAGGGTTTTAAAAGAGGGGAAGCCCTTAAGGAAGGAACTTCTATTTGAATATGCTGAGGACTTTAAAAAAGAGGAACCTTTGGCCGATGTTAACTCCATAAAAACCTTCTTTCCAAACATCGTTAAATTTGTAAACGGTCAGCTGAGGAGAATTGAGAATACCTCATTTGTTGCCTCTGAAATTGAGCTTGCCGTTGATTCCTCCTTTTCCACCGTTGATTACTCCTCAAGAAACGTTTTCTTGAGGGGTAAGTTGGATTTTCTCTTTTCAAACGGTGACACCCTCTACATAATAGACCATAAGACAAACAGGAGCTGGGAGTTCAACAATAAGATAAAAACCCAACTTAGGTGGTATGCACTCCTTGCAAGTGCAAAGTTTCCACAGTTTAACAGGTTTGCCTTAGAGGTCCACAACGTAAGGTATGGAACCATAAAGAGGATAATTTTTACAAAGAGAGACCTTGAAGCGTTCAAGGTAAAACTAATTCCACTTATTGAAGTTATAGAGAGGGATTTTATTGGAAAGGGATTCTCTGAGCTCCAACCTCAGCCGAGTGAGTTTAACTGCAGGTGGTGCGAGTACCGGGATGTTTGTCCTATCTACAGGGAGTAATTGTTGCAATAATAAAAATAATGTTATAAACTTGAATTTATGATGAAAAAGCTAAAAGAGGCCCTTTCTCTGAAGTTTTACCTGAAGAAACTTTTGGAGCTGAAGGACAGGCCTGATGAAACGGCCAAGGGCTTGGCTTTGGGCGTTTTTGTTGGATTTTTACCTATAAACGGCTTTCAAGTTTTAGTTGCAGTAACAATAGCTGCAGTAACAAGGGTCAGTAAAATCGCAGCTGCCATTGGAACTCACGTTACAAATCCCTGGACAACTATACCCGTTTTAATTCTTGACTACTACGTAGGTTGTTTACTTTTGAATAAAAAGGCGTGTATACCTCATGTTGACTTTAGTTCTTTTAGCTCCATTCTCTCAAGCGGAAAAGAGATTTTCATTCCGATGTTTATCGGTGGGGTATTTTTGGGAGTAATTTTTTCAATTCTTTCCTATTTTGGAGTTAAAAAGCTCCTTGAAAGGGAAGTTAACGTAGTTAAAAACTACGTAAAGAATATAAAGGAAAAAACTGCTGACTGATGGAAAGTCTTCTGTCGGTTTTAGGGAGGTTCTCCCGTTCTGATATTGATGAAATAGAAAAAAGAGATAGACAGTATAGAGCTCTCGAAAAGCTTTTTGAAAAAACAAGGGATAAAGAGCTCTTTTTTAAGCTTGTCGTATTGAACGCTCTTTTATCGTACCAGCTTCAAACTAAGGGGGAAACCTACTGGGAGAATTTCTCCAAATTCTTCTCGGAAAATCCAAGTATAGATAAGTTTCCCGAGTTTCTGTCGAAATTCAACAGGAGATTTCTACAGGCTAAATTGAAGAGATTTAAAAGGGCGAAGGAGTGTGTAAATAGTATTTTTGAAAAATATTCCTTAAAGGACTTGGGAGGGAATTTATCAATTTTAGTTGAGGAGCTCTCTAAGTGTCTGAAACAGAAGAAGGACTCGAAAACGGTAGTTTTCTCTGCAAAGATGTTTATGTACGGCTATAAAATTGTTTTCGATAAGGAGCCTAAAAATTTAGAGGAAATAGAAATTCCTCTGGATTCACGATTAAAGAAGATATTTCCAGAATTGAAAACTTGGAGGGAGCTCTCTTCGAAGTTGAACATTCCTCCTATAAGGTTGGACGCCCTTGTTTGGGTTCCTATGGGACTTAGGAAGAGGGATTTGGAGGAGTATCCTGAGGAGCTCCGTGAAAAAATACTTGAACTTAAAAGGGAAATAGAAAAGTTAGGAACATAAGATTTTCCCTTTCAATTTCATAAGTCATACCTCTTCTATTTTTAGGGCATTTCAACTTTTTATCTAAGGAATTGATTTTCAGCTGAGGAAATTGTTGCAATCCCTTCCACTTTTTAGGGCATTTCAACTTAAGAACTGAAAGTCCAAGTGTATATAGAGATTTGTCGTAATCCCTCTCACTTTTCAGGGCATTTCAACAGAAAGGCAAAGGAGAATTATTGAGAAATTAAGTCGTAATCCCTCTCACTTTTCAGGGCATTTCAACAGTTCAAAATTTTAGCCATTGATTTCTAAGGGCCCCAAAATACAAAGTTTTTCATAAAAATCTAATAAACACTGAAAAGCAATAATTTCAGCTATACAGGTTTTTGCCCTTTTTCCTATTCAGTTTTCAAAGAATCTAAAGTAATTTTATCAAATAAACAAATCCCCTAATATTTCAGCCTCTTGTCCTATTCTAACAATACTTTTGGAGCTCCTTTCATCTAAGGGGTAAATGAAAACCCTATCAGTTTCTTTCCTTATGACTTCCTCTAACCTTTTTGAAACTTCAAAATACTCCTTTCCTTTAAGCTCTACTTCAAAAACGCTGAGCTGTGTTCTTACTCCGTAATCGTAGAGAATCCTCATAATCTGAGCTCTCCGCTTTGCGGAGCTCCTTATTTCCGAGTAAGAATTATCAACCATACAGATATCGTAAACCACGACAAATCTCTTAACTCTTTTAGGTAAACTCATAGCACCATATCATCGTTTTCCAATCTTTTTCCTATTTTCTTTATAAATTGGTAAACTCCCTTTGAAATAGGAAAGATGTAAACTCTGTCCGTTTCTGAGTTGATTATCTTTTTAATATCAAATATTAAAAGCTCTAAATTTTGTGGATAGATTTCTATTTCAAAACAACTGTACTGAACTCTCTTTCCGTGCTCGTTAAGTAACTTAACAAGCTTATTCCTTCTACTATCTTCTGAAACATCATAAGTAATTAGATACTTCATTTTTTAAATAATCCCTTAACCAATTCACAAAATCTAAAACTGGAGCAAGTGTTAAGTCACTCCTTTCATAAATTATTACATCGCTATACAACTTCAAAAAAGATTTAAGGGCATCCTTTTTTAAAAAAACCCCAGAACTACTCTGAACAAAATCTGATATTTCCAAAAATTCATCATTTATCGTATTAAAAACGAACTCAATAATTTTTGGTCTTGCTATTTCCATGACATCGGAGCAGAGAGCTCCGTGTTTCCCCCTTTTGATATGAAAAAAGCCCAAGTAAGGGTCAAACCCTTTTGAAATTAAGATTGGAAACATTAAGGAGTAAAAAATAGAAAAGCTTAAACTTAAAAGGGCATTTACAGGGTCTTTTGGTGGATAGTACTCTCTTCTATCAAAGTAAAACGGACTTTCATTAAAGGACGAAAATTTACTGTAGAGAAACTTTGAAATCTGACCGTCTATTCCAAGCATTGCTTGATTATCATTTCCAGAATCTATCATTGATAAAATACTTTCTCTCCAGTCCTCCAAACCTTCCGATTTTAATTTCCTTGAACTGAAAATATTTCTAATAACATCATAAGAATAAAACACCTTTCTTTTTAGCAACTCCTTAGTTATTTCAAGTTTCTTTTCTTCCCTACTGAAAATAAAGTACTGATCTTCCCTACTGAAAATAAAGTACTGAGCTGCTCTTGTGGAATTATCACTTCCCAAAAGTTCAGGATATACAATACTAATTACCTTTCCAAATTTGTTTAGCAAAAATAAAAATCTACCCCTTGAGGAAAGAAACTTTATGGCAGAAGCGGTAATATTCACAGAACCTATAAGAAAAACGTGATTTATTACTCCTATGGGAATTCTTTTTTTCTCATTTTTAATTTCAACAATTAGTTCATTATTCTTTTTAGAAACTCTTGCTCCTGGAGTTGTTACAAACAAAAATCCCTTCACAATTTCCCCTTAAATTTGAATAACTTCTCCCTCCTTTACATCTGGGTCGTGGCTTTGAACAACAACGGCTCCAATTCTTGGGTCATAAACAGCTACCCACTTAGAAGGATGAAAGTAGTGTATTAATCTACCGTAAAACCAAATTGGCCCCCTTCCGCTGATAATAACTCCCTTATTGAAAGGAACCTTTGGGAGCTCCACGCTAAAGGCTTCTTCTGGTGTTATTATACCGTCGTTTATGTGAAACTCCACTAAAGTAGCTTTTCCATTTAAAACTTCTGAAGTTTTGAATTTAATCACGGGAAATTAACCTCACGTCGTAGGATTTCACAGAATAATCAACATTTGATATGTACTGAAACTTTCTACTTGGATAGTAGGAGGTTGTTAGAGCTCCAGCTATCGAAACAGGTTTTGTTCCACCTGTAACGTCAATGATAATATCCTTGTCCTTGTAATTTTCTTTTTCTAATTCCTCAAAAGTTTTCCTTATTAGATTGAAAATATGTTTAACACTTTCAAAATCAGCTGCTTTTTTCTCTACAAAGTTTAATTTTTTATTAAAAACTGTTTCTGATAAAAGTCTAAACAGGTTAAACTTCTTTGAAGAACTGGGAGACGTTACAACAATAATCTTTTCAAGCTTTGGTAAATGGAATTTTATTGCTTCTAAAGGCATCCTCCAATTTTTTATGTCTGAATTCTGTATTTTCTCTATTTTTTCTTCTAAATTTGAAATCTCTTTCAAACTTTGAATTATTTCTTCAATTTGGTCCTTGTTAGGTTTATTATCACTTAAAAACAAGATTAACACTTTTCTCTTTTCAGGTTCCTCCTCGTAAATATCATACTCTAATTCCTCTGAAAGTTTATAGGCGCAAAGAATCAAAATAGTTAGAATAAAAATGGCAATACCAAATAATATAATACCTTTTGCATCTTTTTCGAAGAAGAACTCATTTAAACCGTCAGGAATCCAACCGGCAACGATTGACAGTAAAGAAATAATAAATCCTGTAATAAAAGCAGTCTTTTTATCTTTAAATAGAAATCCTATTTGAGAAATGAAAGCTCTTCTAAAGTGAGTTTTTATTCCTTTAAACAACTTCCCCTCCAAAGTTTTGAGGAGTAATTATTTTAATTTTGAGTAACTTTGCTCTCTTTCTTAAGTTTACAAATCTCCTGTACTCTGAAAGCTCCCTCTTATAATTTTCCCCTTCAGGAGTTTTGTAGTAATTGTACCATCTACTTTTATTTTCAAAAAAGCCCTCTTTAGGAGCATTTGGAAACTCCTTTCTGCTTGGTGGATGAGACTTAAATAGATTTTTCGTTATTACAAGGTAGCTCCTTCCAAAATCTCCTCCTATTCTCTCCGTTAACTCCTCAAGCTCATAGAGGTGTTTAAGAATGTCCTTTACATTTTTTCCAGATTTACACGAAAACAGATATAGAAAATTGTTTTTGGTTGCCATTACATCAATTTCATTAAAAACATTTTCTCCATACCATTTAACCTTTACTCCGATTCGAACATCGGAAAAGTTTAAATCTATCAGACGATTAAAGACAAATTCCTCTAACCACTTACCTCCTACGTACTCTCTATCTAAAGGAACAATTTTACCGCCCTTATATGCCAACACATTGTGCTTAACAGCTAATTTTAAAAGTTTCTCTGGAAAAATCCTTGTAAAACCTTTATGAAAAAGAGTTAAAAGGAGAAGAACTATTCTATCATTGGAAGCTATTTTCTCTGTAAGCTCTTTTCTTTCCCTAATTCTTTTTATATCCTGCCTTTCTTCTACAATTTCAAAGCCATAAATTTTAGCGTGAGTTTCTACATCAATTAAATTTTCAGAAACTCTTGCTATTTTATTACCGTTAAAATCAACAATTTCTCCCGTTGGTAAATAGTAAAACATATTTTTCCCATTAGAAATTCTGTACAAACTAATTGCCGTAAATTTTGTTCCACAGTTTAAAAGAAAAATAGGATTTTGAATATCCTTAACTACTTCTTTTATTGAACTGAATGAGTATGGATTTATTTCCCTTTCTTGAACTTCTATTCCGTGGAGATTAAGAGCTCTCCTGATGAACTCAGAGTACATTTTCATTTGAGGAGTTGATAGAAGAACAACTTTAGCTGGTTTTAACGTTAGGACTGTAACAACAACCGGAAAAACCTGCGTTGAAACCGGAGAGACTAAAGTTGAAGTTTCAAACATTCTCCTTTACTCCAAAATCTTATCCTTATTTTTCCACAAGCTGTTCCCTTCAACAAAGATTTCCATCAATTTCCCGAACCATATCCCACTTTTTAAGGCATTTCAACTGTACCTGCCGAGGATTCAGAAATTGGGGCAGGTGCAAACACGGTCGCAATCCCTTCCACTTTTTAGGGCATTTCAACGAACTCAATCCTGATTACTGTGAACTTGCAAAACAGAGGTCGCAATCCCTTCCACTTTTTAGGGCATTTCAACAGAAGTTTAAAGATGATTGTAAAAAATTTTCGTTAAAAAAGTCGCAATCCCTCCCACTTTTTAGGGCATTTCAACTGTTCAAAAATTAAGCCATTGATTTTCAAGGACTCTAAAATACAGAGTTTTTCATAAAAGTCTAATAAATATTAAAAACCAACATTTTCAGCTATACAGCTTTGCCCTCTTTTCTTATTCAATTTTCAAGGAACTTTTTCAATTTTAACATAAAAAGGCAGGACAAAGCCTGCCTTCTGTTACTTTGAAACCATAACAATTATCTGAAGCATTATTCCAACAAAGAGTGTTAAAGCTAAAACGGGAAAAATTAAGGTTTTTAGGAGCTTCCCCTCCTCCTTTCCTTTAACTCCCACAAGTGCAGCTGCATTTGTAATTTTTGAGGGGGTTATGGCACTTGCAATTCCTCCGGCCACCGCATGAGCTCCGTAAACGGCCATAAATACCGAAGCCCCTACTGTTGAAGCTACGGCCCCGTACTGAATCTTTGCAAAGAGAACGTTTGAGGCGGTTTCACTTCCACCTACAAAAGCTCCAAGCAATCCCAAGAAGGGAGAAATTAGGGGATAGAAACTGCCAAATGCTTTAGCCAGCGTGACTCCAATTATTAAATCCATATTCAAGTGGGAAAAGTCAGCCATAGGTTTAAGCTTTCCATTTACAAACTCCATTCCAGACCAGGCCATTATAAAGGCAACTGCAAAGAATAGGGAGTAAGCTAAAAATGGCCCCCAAACTCTCTTCATCCATAGACTAAATGCCCTGTTAAACTGCTCCTTTGTCGGTTTAAGAATCGGAACTGAAATTAAGAGAGAGACGAAAATCCAGAAGTAAACGTGTGAAAGAATGTTTAAGTCCTCCTTCTTTCCGGCAATTGTCAGAACTTCTAAGTTCCCAGGAAGATTTGCCAAGAACTTTTTGATTGGAGGGTAGTTTGCCACTAATGAAAAGAAGAAGAGGAGTAGCCAGGGAGAAACTGCCCTCCAGAACTTTGCATCTGCCTCTACCTTTAATCCCCTGTTGTAGATAAGGAGTGAAACAACCATTGTTAAAAGACCCGAGATTATCCCAATAACCTCAACGGGGAAGATTTTCAGGAAGGCCAAAATGAGAGCAGTCAACGATAAAGTTAATCCTGCAATAGTTGCCCCTTTCCAGTACTTTTTAATGGACTGCCAGCCATCAACAAAGTAGAGCATCATGAATGCAAATCCCACTGAAACAACCGGTAGGAATATCGTTATGTGCTGAGTAAAACTCCAGATAAAGTGGTCTAAGTTTCCTATTCCCGGAGGTCTTATTCCAAAGGGCCCCCAAGCGACGTGAGCTGGAAGTGTTATTGGAATGGAGAGGAGAGCAAAGGATGTAAGGGGGTCGTAACAGAGAACTGAAATTGCAACGGCCGCCAGTGGAGTGAATCCCAAGGCTAAAAAAACGGGAGGAAACAGTGCTGGAGTTACAACACCTAAGGAAGTTGCGAGAGAGCCGAATCCCATTCCGATAAACAGAGTCTGCTGCACTTTATCTTTTGTGATGGAGGTTATTGTTCTAACAATTTCATTTAGAGCTCCGCTCTCCTTCATTAGGAAAATCATTAGCATTGTGAAGGCAACGGCAAAGGTTATAGCAAAGGCCTTCACTATTCCATATATACTTGCTCCCCAAACAACAGAAAGTGGAGTTTTGAAGTAGAAAACAGCTACTGCTCCCGCAAGGAGCCATCCTACAACCGACATAAAGACTCCTGAACGAGAGAGAAATAACATTCCACACAGAACAACCAAAATAGGGAAAACTGCCATTAAAAAGTCCATCCCTTCCCTCCTAAGCGTAAAATTCTGCAGCCTCTACAAGTTTTAAACCGTTTTCGTGGAGAAGTTTAAGCGCTCTCTCTAATTCACTGTCAGGAACTTTGAAAAAGAGAATAGCCCTGTTTAGGGCTCCAGCATAAGCGTACGTGTACTCTACATCTATCTCGTTCTCAGCTAAGATTTTTACAACGGAGTAGAATCCCCCCGGTTTGTCCTCAACCTCAACGGCAAAGACCTCCGTTTCACTTGCCGCAAATCCCTTGCTGCTCAAAACGGCCTTTGCCTTTTCCGGGTTGTTAACGACGAGCCTCAGTATTCCAAATTCTGAGGAGTCTGCTAAGAAGAGAGCTCTTATGTTTATATCGGCATCGGCCAGAGCTCCGGCCACATCAACCAATCTTCCTCTCCTGTTTTCCAAAAAGACGGAAATCTGTTTTACTGCATACTTTCCCCTCATTCTCTCCTCCTATTGAAGTTCTCTTCTGTCAACGATTCTCTTGGCCTTGCCCATACTCCTTTCAAGAGTTTTAGGCTCAACCAATTTCACCTTTGCATTTATGTAGAGATTGTTTAGGAGCTCCTCCTCCAACTTTTTCTTCAAGTTTTCAAGAGTACCAACACCGTCCCTTAGAATTGATTCATCAACCTCAATCCAGACCTCCAACTTGTCCAAAACACCCTTCTTATCAACAACGATGACGTAGTTTGGAGTGGTTCCCTCAACCTTCGTTATCACGTGCTCAACCTGGGATGGGAATACGTTTACTCCATTAACAATAAGCATGTCATCAGCCCTTCCCTTAATGCTCTCTATATAGAGAATCGTCCTTCCACAGGGACAGGGCTCCCTGTGAATTACGCTAATGTCCTTTGTTCTGTACCTAATCATCGGAAGAGCCTGTTTTGTTAAGGTAGTTATGACCAACTCTCCCTCCTCTCCGTCGGGGAGAACCTCTCCAGTCTCCGGGTCAATAATTTCTGGAATAAAGTGGTCTTCGAAGACGTGTAGATTACCGTGTTTACAGCTTGCAGCAACACCTGGACCTATTATTTCGGAAAGTCCGTAACACTCAACGTACTGAATTCCCCACTCCTCGGCTACCTTTTCCTTCAATCCCTTTGATGCCGGTTCAGCTCCGAAGAATCCGGCTCTGAGTTTGAAGTCCTCATGTAGTTTGTAGCCTTCTTCCTTTGCAACTTCCGATAGGTGGAGGGCAAAGGATGGAGTGCAACACAGAACTGTAGCTCCAAAGTCCTTCATCAACATCAGTTGCCTCTTTGTAAATCCGCCGCTTGCCGGAACAACGGCGGCTCCTATTGCTTCAGCTCCGTAGTGAAATCCAAGCCCTCCCGTAAAGAGGCCGTAGCCGTAAGCGTTGTGGACAACGTCCTTTTCGCTAACATCGGCCATGAGATAGGTCCTTACCATAACCTCAGTCCAAATCTCTAAATCATGCCTTGTGTAACCAACCACTGTGGGCTTTCCGGTAGTTCCAGATGAGGAGTGAATTCTCACAACTTGTTCCAGCGGAACTGCAAAAAGGCCGAAGGGATAGTTGTCCCTCAAATCCTGCTTGGTTGTAAAGGGGAGTTTTTTCAGGTCATCCAAACTCTTGATATCTTCCGGTTTAATTCCCCTTTCGTCAAATTTTTTTCTGTAGAATGGGACCAAATAGTACGCCCTTTCGACAGTTTCTTTCAACCTTTTTAGTTGTAGTTTCTCAAGCTCCTCCCTCGGCATACAATCCTTGTCCTTTAAGGACATCCCCTACCTCCTGTTTAATAGTTTATTGTGAAAACATTTTATAAAATTTCTCTACTATCTTAAATTTTCGGGGGACTAAATGTTCCAAAGAAGGCTTGAAACCCTAGACAGAGAACTTCTGGAGAGAATTCAACTTGACAGACTAAGAAAATCGATTCAAAGAATTAAAGAAAAAAATAAAAAATACTGGGAAAAAATAGGAAAACCCGAGCCTGGAGATATCAAGTCCTTAGATGACTTAAAAAATTTTCCATTTCTGACAAAGGACGATTTAAGGAAAAATTACCCTTTTGGTTTAGCCTGTGGAGAACAGTGTGAATTTGTTAGGTTTCACATGTCATCTGGAACAACGGGAACACCAGTTGTTAATCCTTACACCCCCAACGATGTTGAACAGTGGGGAGAGATAATGGCAAGGTGTTTGGCCTCTGCAGGATTAACCTATAAAGATGTTCTTCAGATAACACCCTCCTTTGGACTCTTCAACGGGGGATTTGGTTTCCACTACGGAGCAGAGAAAATAGGGTGTTTTGTCGTTCCAATAGGGCCTGGAAGAACACTGTTGCAATTAAAGTTTCTGAAGGATTTTAAAACAACGGCAATTGCAGGGATTGCTTCGTATCCTCTAAGGTTGATTGAGATTGCAAAGGAGGAGGGTTTTGACTTTAAGGAAACCAACCTGAGGGTAGGTATATTTGGGGCCGAAACCTGGAGTGAGGAAATGCGCCGTTTTATTGAAAGGGAAATGGGTATTGAAACTTTTGACATAATAGGAATGACGGAGACTGGAGGGGTGGGGCTTGGAATTGACTGTAAAGCCCACAACGGTATCCACGTTTGGGAGGACCACTACATTGTGGAAATTGTTGACCCTGAAACAGGAAGAGTCCTTCCCGACGGGGAGGAGGGAGAATTGGTTGTAACAACGTTAACCAGAGAGGGACTACCTCTAATCAGGTACAGAACCCGAGATATAACTAAGGTTCTGTCAAGGGAGAGGTGCGATTGTGGAAGAACCCACGTTCGTCTTGAGAGAATAAAGGGAAGAACCGACGATATGCTTAAGGTTAAGGGAGTCTGTTTCTACCCAAGACAGATTGAGGAAATTATTATGAAGCACCCTGAAATTCTTCCGAACTACCAGATAATAGTAGGTAAAATTGAGGGTAAGGATGTTGTTGAGGTTGTCATTGAATCTGATAAACAGGATGAGTTCTTAAGGGAGAGAATTGAGGAGGAAATCTACAGCTTACTCGGACTTCACATAAAGGTAACACTTAAGAAAAGGGGAGAAATACCGAGGAGCGAAGGAAAGGCTGTTAGGGTAAAGAAATTTTCATAGGGGGAGTCTGTTATGAGAAAGGAACTTATTCTTGGAACTGTGTTTTTACTCTCCTCAGCACTTCCATCGTTTGCTGCCAGCGACTACGAAGTTGAGCAGCTTAAGCAGATGGTTGAACAGATGAGGGCAGAGCTCCAACAGGTAAAGGAGGAAAACCAAGAACTTAGGGAGGAAATTCAGAAGTTAAAGGGAACTAAGGCTCCTTTGAGAAAGGAGAAGGGAGCTCCATCGTTTTTGAGTAAATCAGGAAAAAAAGTTGATTTCTACGGTTACTTCAAAATTGATGCATCCTACTCAGATTCAAAGGCAGTAGGAACCGATTACATCCTGTTTGCCTATCCAGAAAACGTGAGGGGAGGACTAGCCAACAAACTTCCCTTTTTAAGGAACAGCAACGATAACGACTTCAATATTAACTTTAAACACAGTAGGTTTGGGTTCGATATAAAAACCAAGGAAAATGGTTACGACATACTTGGAAAGTTTGAATTTGACCTCTACAGAACAGATACGAATGACTGGGAGAACAACGACCCCAACAAACAGGTTGTTAGAGTAAGGAGAGCGTTTGTTCAGCTTAAAGGGGACAGTTGGTCAATTCTTGCAGGTCAGGAGTGGATGCTCCTAACACAGCTCTATCCGCACCTCTCAAACTTCCCTTCTGGAGCCCTCATGGGTAACATCGGTTACCGCATTCCCCAAATAAGGTTATCGAAGTGGTTTGAAACGGATTCTGGAAAATTTACGATTCAAACTGCTCTTGATAAGGAATTTGGAGAAACTGATACACCTTGGTTTGATACAGGTTCAGATTCAGGACTTCCTGACCTACAGGGAAGAATTACGTACGATACTAACTTAAATGGCTTAAAGTTCCACATCGGAGCAATTGGACACGTAGGAAGGGAGCAGGTTGACCTTGCCGATGGAGGAAACAAAGACCTCGATTCTTACTCCTACGGTTTGGAGTATAAACTTGGATATGGAATGTTCGAACTATCTGGGAAAATCTGGAAGGGAAGAAATTTGGATAAGTGGTACACAGGAGGAGTTGGTCAGGGAGTTCTATTTATCTACAACGGCGGTAAGTTTGATACGAAGTTAGACACTAAGAAGTACGGTTATCCAATAGATGCTAAAGAAATTGATGCTGAAGGTGGATGGATAGAGTTAACTACAAAGTTCTCTCCAAGGCTCGTCTGGAGAATTGGAGCTGGTGTTGATAACCCTGACAACGACGATTTAAAGTACAACGGGAAGTATGCAGTTATGGCAAGGCTTAAAAATACTATGTACTACACAAACCTGTTTTATAAGTTAACACCATCTATAGGCCTTATGGGGGAGTACTTAAGAGTTGAAACAGACTATCCGGATGAAGACTACATAGGAACAAAGTACGGGGATGGAACCGTTAACAGATTCCAGGGAAGTATTCTCTACTTTTTCTAAATTTAAGTGGGGGAACTCTCCCCCTTTTGTTAAAGAATTTCTCCTATTTACCGAAAATCATACTTAGAGTCCCTACAAAAGGAAGGTTAGTATGGACATAGCAACCCTAATAGGAATAGGCGCTGCCTATCTCCTCATTATTGCTTCAATAGTGATAGGTGGGAGTCCTGGAGCCTTTATAAACATTCCTTCCCTCCTCATTACAGTTGGCGGTGGTCTTGCTGCCGGCCTTGCTGGATACCCTTTAGGTGAGTTTATAGGTGGACTAAAGGCAATTTTAAAAACAATCAAACCCACCGTGGGAGACCCTTTAGAAACGGTAAACTTCTTGACAGAAATTGCAAAGAAAGCCCGTAAAGAGGGTATATTGGCCTTAGAATCGGATATTGACCAGTTTTACTCAAAAGACCCATTCCTTGGAAACATAATGAGAATGCTCATTGATGGTCTGGAAATAGAGGAAATAAGGAGTACTGCAGAAAATTCTATGGCTCAAGTAGACCAAAAACTATCAACTGAAGTTGCTGTTTGGGAAGCCTTAGGAGATTTATTCCCAGCATTTGGAATGATAGGAACATTGATAGGTCTTATCCAGATGCTTCAAAACCTCTCCGACCCTTCGGCTCTTGGACCTGGTATGGCAGTTGCTATGATTACAACGCTTTACGGTGCTATTTTGGCGAATACTCTTTGCATTCCTGTAGCAAAGAAACTTAAGTACTACAAAGACCTAAAACTTCTTTTCTTGGAAGCTTACATTTTAACAGCAGAGGCAATTGAAAAAGGAATAAATCCAAACATTTTAAAGCAAAAACTCGCAGGTCTATTTGGAGTTGAAGTAAAAGAGGAATAAATGGCAAGAAAAAAGAAGGAGGAGTGTAAAGCTCCTCCAGCATGGCTTACAAGTTTTGGTGATTTAATGTCCCTTCTTCTTACCTTTTTCATTCTTCTTTACTCAATGTCAACAATTTCCCTTGAAAAGTTCTATCAAGCGATAAAAGGAATAATTGAGGCATTTGGAGGTCACTACGTTATATATGAAGAAAGGGTTATCCAGGGAAAGAGAGTTCCCATTCAGTTTCCTGGCATGTATCCAAAAATGAGAAGTCGTAAGGAAATAGAGAGTAAACTCTCTGAAATAAGACAGATGCTCCAAAAATTTGGAATACAATCTGAAGTATCAAAGTATGGAACGAGTATTAGGTTAAGAGTAAACACGGATAAGCTCTTTCCTCCTGGAGAGGATAAACCTTATCCTGAAGCAATTCCATTGATAATGGAAATGTGTAGAAAACTAAAGGAGTTGGATTTACCTTTAACAATAGAAGGGCATACCGACAATGTTCCTATTAGAAGTAAGAGATTTCCTTCTAACTGGGAGCTCTCAGCAGCAAGAGCAACAACTATACTAAGGTTGTTTATCCAGTGTGGTTATGACCCTAAGAAACTTTCAGCAGCAGGTTGTGGCCCTTACAGACCCATAGCTCCTAACAATACACCTGAAGGAAGGGCTAAAAATAGAAGAGTAGAAATAGTAATCCATCTTCCTATGTAGGAGAAATATGCCTAGGGAAAAGAAGGAAGAGTGTAAATCGGTTCCAGCATGGCTTACGAGTTTTAGCGATTTAATGTCCCTCCTCCTCACGTTTTTCATTCTTCTCTACTCAATGTCAACTTTAGATGTAACAAAAGCGATGAAGTTCCTTTCGTACTTTCAAGGTGAAAAAGCAAAATCCTTTGAGCAAATATCGATAGTTAAACCTATCAAAATATACACTACAGACTTAGCAAAGAAGATAAAAAAAATAATTAAAAGGATTCTACCAATCTCTGGATACCAAATAGTAACTACGGATAACTATGTAATGGTGAGATTATTCAACAGGGTTTTATTCGAGGAAAATTCCCTTAAATTGACTAAAGAAGCTAAGGAAACTCTTAACAAATTAGCAGAAATCATTAAAAACTTACCTGGAAACTATTTAGTTGTTGTTGAAGGACATACAAGTAAGGATGAACCTACGGCACCAATACCAGATATCGAAGACAGCTGGGACCTTTCCATAAGAAGGGCAACAACCGTTGTTAGATATTTAGCTTCGAGAGGAGTCGACCCTTCGAAACTGGAAGCAGTTGGTTACGATGCAACAAGACCCCTTTATACGTGGAACAACCCCATTTTACAGGCAAGAAATAGAAGAGTTGAAATATACATAAAAGTAGCAGTACCAAAGGAAGAAAAGGAGAAGAAAGAGGAAGTTATTAAAAAGGAGAAACTTCCTTCAAAACCTCCAAAACCTTAAATTTTCTACCCATATCAACAAGGAGGGTTAAAGCAGCAGGAACGTCCGATGGCTTTAGAAATCTCTCAATTCCATTTTCTAAGAGAAAGGAGCTCTGAGGCTTTAAGGAAACAAATTTAAAACCAACCTTCTCTAAAAGACTCCTCAAATAGGTAAAGTCAACAGAGGCAGTCAGGTCCGTTTCACCGATTTTCTCTAAGTAATCGTTGACCAGTCTGTTACTTCGGTATGCTCGAAATGAGAGCTCTCCACAGCTATTCCCGTAATCAAAAACAATTAAGTAAGCCCTCTTTATCTTTTCTGAGAGCTCCCATAAAAAATCCTTCCACATAAATAGGGGATACTCCTCCCCTTCGTTTAAACTGCAGGGAACCTCTCCCTCAAACTCAATCAATTCTTCCTTCAAAAATCCTCTATCCTCTGTTACAACAACTTCGTAGTGCTTTTTCCCCCTCTTCACAATTCTCTTAAACGGAAAGGCATCAAAAAATTCGTTTGCGACTATAAAGCCTGAAAACTCCCCTAAATCGGAAAGGCTACTAATCCAGTTAACTCCATCTATCCAGTTGGGTTTCTCCCTTACTTCAAGAACAGTGTACTTGTCAACAGAAATAGAGTCGGTTATATCCTTAATTAGAAATCCCTTTCCTCCTCCAAGCTCTAAGATTCTTAAAGGTAATTTAAGTTCCTGGTATTTTTTCTTAATATAAAAAGCTAAAACCTTACCAAATGCTGAAGTGAGTTCAGGAGCTGTAATAAAATCCTCACCCAAAACGTTTTTTACTCTCTTTTTGGTGTAGTACCCAAATTCAGGGTGGTATAGGGAGAGCTCTACAAACCTGTCAAAGGTTATAAATCCGCTCTTTCTAATCTCTTTCACAACAATCTTTTTCAGCATACCCGATAAACTCCTCCGTCCCTGATTAAAAGGCCTAAAACTTCAAGTTCTAAGAGAATAGAGGAGATTTCGGAAAGGCTCTTCCCTGTCTCCTCAACAAGGCCATCTATGGTTGACGGCTTTTTAAGAAGTATTTTGTAGATTTCCTCCAATCTCTCAGGAACCTCTATTTTTTGACTCTCTTTAATTGAGAAGAACTCTGCAATTTCAGAAAACTCGGTTAGTGGAAGAGCTCCCTCCTTTATCAGCCTGTTAGTTCCCCTACTGAAAGGGGAGTCAATATTTCCCGGAACAGCCCAAACGTCCCTCCCCAAGTCCAAGGCATAGTTAACTGTTATAAAAGTTCCACTCCTTTCGGCTGCCTCAACAACAATCACACAGTCTGAAAGGCCTGCAACAATTCTGTTTCTCCTTGGGAAGTATTCTCTCTTAGGCTTTGTTCCAAGCGGAAATTCGGAAACTATTCCTCCTCCGTTTTCTACTATCTTCTCTCCCAAACTCCTGTTTTCTAAGGGATAGATAAGGTCAACGGAACTTCCCAAAACAGCAATAGTATTTCCCGAGGAGAGAGCTCCCCTATGGGCAGATGTATCAATTCCCAAAGCCAGTCCACTGACAACAGTAACTCCTAAATCTGAAAGGTACTTTCCAAGTCTGTAGGCAACGGTTCTACCGTAGGAGGAACACTTTCTCGAGCCTACAATAGCAACCGACTTTTCAACGTTTAAACGCCCCCTTATGTAGAGGACCATGGGAGGTTGCTGGAGGTCAAGGAGCTTTTTGGGATACTCGTTAGAGAAAAAGGGAACTATTTCAATTCCCAATCTTTCAGCTTTTTTGATTTCTTCCTCTGCAAGTTTTAATTCACTACTTAAATCCGGAACTTCTTCCTTTATTCCCTCCTCTAAGGAACCGTACTTCTCGATTAACCTCCTTGCCCTGTGAAAACCGATACCCTTTTTAAACTGCAGAGCAACAGCTAACAATCTCTCCATCAAAGAAGCCTTATGGCAGATAGTGTTCTCTTTTTCGTTTTTTCCTTTCTATAGGAGAAAAATCTATCGTTGTTACAGATTGTACAGAAGTTCAAGTCCTCTATAACC
This sequence comes from Balnearium lithotrophicum, assembly GCF_900182585.1. NCBI lineage: Bacteria > Pseudomonadati > Aquificota > Aquificia > Desulfurobacteriales > Desulfurobacteriaceae > Balnearium > Balnearium lithotrophicum. The sequence continues at coordinate 26,733 of NZ_FXTM01000021.1, forward strand.
TCCACGCCGGCAGCTTTAAGCTGAACTCTGTTTGCACACTTCAGGTCGAAGAGAAGCTTTCCATCCCCAACTTCGGTAAAGCAACTTGAGTACTCTTTTGAGAAGGAATTCCTCACGTCCGACCTCACCTCGTAGCATCCACCGCAGATAGAAACACCTAAAATGGCCTTTTTTACCCTTGTAAACTTGCTCATGTATGAAGCTGCGTTAAAGGCAATTCCCTTTAACGTTCCTCTCCAGCCGGCATGGACAACTCCAACAGCTCCTTCTCCTACGAGGAATATTGGAAGACAGTCTGCTGTTAAAACCCCTATCCATATTTTCTTGGAGTCTGTAATTAGTCCATCTGAAATCGGTGGAACGGTTGGAACAGAAGCTACAAAGGAGACCTCTCCTCCATGAACCTGAACGGGAGTTACAACCGGTATGCCCTTTATCTCCTTTATCTCCCTTCCATCCTGAGGCTTTTCAGAAATAAAAATTTCGTAGTTCAAACCAAATAACTCCTTGTTCGTTATTGTAGAATTTTATATCAAGATGGAAGTAAGGTTAAAAGTAACAATAAAAAGGAGGAGCTTCCCTCCTCTCTACCTCTTCAAACCTTCGGAGCTCTTTGAGAAGTTTGAGGAGACTTTGAAGGAAAACCTCAAGGGTTTAGATAGTAGTAGAGTAACGAATAGGGCCATTAATGAGTTCTTTAGAAGGAAGGGAAGTAGGAAGTTGAAAAAGCTTAAAAGGGAATTTTTAAAGTTGGATGGAGCTCCTCTTGTGAAAAGGAAAGCCATTTACAACGCTTTTTACAGGATTTTCCAGAGGTTAGAGTGGGCTTTAAGTTCTGGTAGCGAGAAGGAAATAGAACTGAAGGTTTGGGCAACATCGTCTATAGACTACTTAACCGACGTTTTAGAAATCTTAGGGGAGAACGATGGAAGAGATTTCAAGTAGGTGGATTCTCCAGGAAGTCTTTGTCGACCCCAATTTTTCAAGTAAAACGGAAGAGTTTAGTCTAAATCTGAAAATATCCTCTGAATTTTTGAAAGAAGAGGAAAACCCAAAGGTTGTTGTTGAAATAAGTGGCTCTATAACAGGTGAGAGTGGCCAAATTGCAAACGTCAGGTTTGTAAACCTAACAGGACTTTCTAAAAAAACTAAGGTTAGAAGAAAAACAATTCTTAAAAAGGTTGAAAAGGAGAGGGTTTCGGAGCTCCTCTCATTTCTCCCACTCTACCTTTTAAAATCGGGAATAGTTGTGAGGGAAGTCAAACGTGAGCTGTAGCTGTAGGAATGGAAAGAGGATTTCCTCGATAGAGTCAAAGGAGATTGAGGAATTCTTAAAGTTTTTGAGGAAAAACCCTAAAGCCTTTTCGGTTCTTGCCGAAGTTGTCAACAGCTTCAGGCCGACAGATTCTCAGAAAGTCAGGAGTGAGAGGGTATTTTTGGCAGTTAGAGACAGTTTAGAGTTGGGGGTTTTGAGCTACAGAGATACAGAGGTAATTTTGAAAATTTTGAAGGGGTTCTTTTCAAAATCGGATAAGGAGAGGGGAGACTTTTTAGAGGTTTTAGTTTCAAAATTGGGGCCCTTTACGTTTAATGGGAGATACAGGAGGATTAACCAGTGCAGGGTTTATAAGGGAAAGAAAAAGCTCTCGGAGAAGGAGATTGATGTCGCCTTCTCGGGAAAGGAAACTTTGGAGCTTCACGAATGTAAGGCAAACATGGTGAGGCAGTGGAGAGACCCACTTTCAAAAAGGTCGAAGAGGGGGAGTAAACTTCACTTTTTAAACGACCTTCCTAAAGAGTGTGAAAATGGAAAGAAAGTGGTAACCTTTGTGACGGGGCTTGATGGAAGAAGTGGCTGCGAGTACGTGAGGTTGGTTTTGAGGTTCTACGGATTTAAAAGAGTAAAAGTTTTAGGACGGGAGGAACTTAAAGCAAAACTTCTATAATGTTAAAATCCCTCTCAAAATTTTGGAGCTTCTCAAATGGATTCAAAACTTGTTGAACTAATTCTTATATTTATTTTAGGGTTATCCGTATCGTTGGTATTTCTGTACTTTGTCATTAAGAAACTTTAAATAGAGGAGAAACTATGGCAGCAAAGGACATTCACGAGAGCAAAATTCTCATCTTAGACTTCGGTTCCCAATACACTCAGCTGATTGCGAGGAGGCTGAGGGAAAAGCACATCTACTGTGAAATACATCCTTTCAACATTTCCATCGAGAAAATAAAGGAGTTTAAACCAAAGGGAATCATTCTATCTGGAGGACCTGCAAGCGTATATGCTCCCGATTCCCCAAAAATTAGCAGGGAAATTTTTGAATTGGGAGTTCCTGTCTTAGGAATCTGCTACGGAATGCAGTTAATTACTTACCTCTTTGGCGGAGAGGTAGTAAGGGCTGAAAAGCACGAATACGGAAGAGCGGAGCTCCAGGTACTTGACAGCTCAGACCTCTTCTACGGACTTCCTGAAAAGTTTACAGTTTGGATGAGCCACGGTGATAGGGTTTTAAAGATTCCTGAGAACTTTGAACCGATAGCAAAAACTGAAAATGCTCCGTACGCAGCAATTAGAAACAAGGGAAGAAAAATATTCGGCGTTCAGTTCCATCCCGAGGTAAAGCACACCCAGTACGGGGACAGGATACTTGAGAATTTTGCGGTTAGAATTTGTGGCGCTGAGCAAAACTGGACGATGGAAAACTTTATAGAGTACGAGATTAAAAAGATAAGGGAGACTGTTGGGGATAAAAACGTAATATGTGCGCTCTCTGGGGGAGTTGACTCCTCAGTAGTTGCAGCACTCCTCCACAGGGCAATTGGTGACCAGCTCTACCCCATCTTTGTTGATACAGGACTCTTGAGGAAGGGGGAGAGGGAGTCTGTTGAGAGGACTTTTAAAGAGAAGTTTCACATGAAAAACTTTAGGGTAATTGATGCATCAGATATTTTCCTTGAGAGGTTAAAGGGAGTAACAGACCCGGAGGAAAAGAGAAAGATAATAGGCCACACGTTTATAGAGGTCTTTGAAAGGGCTGCAAAGGAGATTCCAAACGCAGAGTTCCTGGCACAGGGAACACTCTACCCCGATGTAATAGAGAGCGTTTCTGTAAAGGGTCCTTCTGCAACAATAAAATCCCACCACAACGTTGGGGGACTTCCTGAAAGGCTTAACTTTAAGCTTATTGAGCCACTTAGGGAGCTCTTTAAGGATGAGGTAAGAGAGCTTGGAAGGAAGTTGGGACTTCCAGATGAAATTATTAAGAGGCAGCCGTTTCCAGGTCCTGGTCTTGCAATAAGGATAATCGGTGAGGTTAAGCCAGAATACCTTAAAATCCTGAGGGAGGCCGATGCAATAGTCTTAGAGGAGATAAAGAGGGCAGGACTTTACGACAAGATTTGGCAGTCCTTTGCCGTCTTCCTTCCAATCCAGACTGTTGGTGTAATGGGAGATGTTAGAACGTACGACTACGTGATTGCAGTAAGGGCTGTTGAGAGTACAGACGGAATGACAGCCGACTGGGTAAAGCTTCCCTACGACCTCCTTGAGAGAATCTCAAACAGGATTATCAACGAGGTTGAGGGAGTAAATAGGGTCGTTTACGATATAACTTCAAAACCTCCAGGAACGATTGAATGGGAGTAGAAATGGAGTTTACTGCTCAGATAGAGAAGTTAAAGAGGGAGAAAAACGCGGTTATCTTAGCCCACTACTACGTTGATGGCCTCATTCAGGACGTTGCAGATTTCGTTGGGGACTCATTGGAACTTGCAAGGAAGGCAAGGGAAGTTGACTGTGAAATAATTGTTTTTTGCGGTGTTTACTTTATGGCGGAAACGGCAAAGGTCTTAAATCCTGAGAAAAAGGTTCTAATCCCCTACTACAAGGCCGGCTGTTTAATGGCGGATATGGCAATTGTTGAGGAAATTGAGGAGTTTAAGAGGGAGAATCCTGAATACGCAGTAGTTACTTACGTTAACAGCTCTGTAGATGTTAAGGCAGTTTCAGACATCTGCTGTACTTCTGCAAATGCAGTTAAAGTGGTTGAGAGTTTGGAGAACGAGAAAATCCTGTTTGTTCCCGATAAAAACCTTGGAAGTTACGTTGCTGAAAAGGTTAAGGGTAAAGAAATAAGGGTTTGGAACGGTTACTGTCCGATTCACCAGAAGTTGACAGTAGAGGATGTAAGGAGGAGAAAGGAGGAAAATCCCGGAGCTCCCTTAGTAGTCCACCCTGAGTGTAGAAAGGAAGTAAGGGATTTGGCAGACTTCATTGGAAGTACGTCTCAAATTGTCAGGTTTGTAAAGGAGACGAGTGCTAAAAAGGTAATTGTTGGAACGGAGAGGGGAACGATTCACCAGCTTAAAAAGCTCAGACCTGACGTTGCGTTCATTCCTGCTTACAGCGAGTTTATCTGCGACCAGATGAAGATGATAACTCCGGAGAGGTTGTTGAAGGCCCTTGAAAGGGAACAGTTTGAGGTTTCTGTTGACCCAGAGGTTGCAAAGAGAGCGGAGGGAGCTCTCCTCAGAATGCTGGAGGTTAAATAATGGAGAAGAGATTAGAATTTAAGCAGAACTTAATCTTCTTTGCTGTTCCCCTAACCTTTGATTTACTGTTTTTGGTTGGAGCTCTCTTTCTCTCATTTCCAATTAACCTAATATTAGGATTAGTTGCTGTTATCTTTGCTGGAGTTGTTGTTTGGCAGTCAAGGCCTTTTCTGAAAAATTACGAACTTACTCTAACTCCCAAGTTTTTAGAGGTTAGAGACTTTAGGAAGAATTTGGTAAGAAAAATTGAGTGGAACAAAGTAGAAGCCGCAGCTGCCGGGTACAAAAAGAGCTGGCTCCTCTACACTTACAGTTTTTACTTTAGAGTAAAGGGAGACGAGGATTTGCTCTTTGGACTTATAACAAGGCAGGAGGGGCTAACCTCAAAGTTTCAGCAGTTTATGAAGGTATTTGTTAGAAAGAGAATTCCCGTTCAAGTTGTGAAGGGAAAATAGAATGGGAAAAAAAGGATTGTGATGTTGGAAACTTAGAAAAATGTATGGGGCTGAAAAACTTTAAACTAATAATTGTCTTAAAATCAATGATAGCTACTATAAAAGGACATTAAGTAATCACGATATAGTTAACGGAAATTTTAAACATACGAGCATCATACAATCTTATTTGCCTTTCTTACATATCAATTCATAGTAGCTGTTCAAAGAAGAGTAAAAATGTAAAAATAGTGAAATTTAGTTAACTAAGTGAAATATTCTGTTAAATCTCGGAAGGTGTTTGTGTGAATCCCAAGAGAAAAATATGATTCTTGCAATTCCCACAATCTTACTTCTATCAACAAAACCCCAGTATCTACTATCGTAACTGTTGTTTCTGTTATCACCCATCATAAAGTACTTATTCTTGGGAACTACGAAAACCTGAGTATTGTCCCCCTGAATACCGGTTTTCAGTATAAAGTGTTTCTTCTCACCGCCTTCCTTCCGTGGTAAGTACTCGTAGTAGAGTTTGCCTGTAAACTTTCGTCCCTTTTCCCAGTAGGAAAAATTACCTGCAGGTTGATACTTACAGGGCTTGCCGTTAATGTAGAGTTTTCCATCAATAACCTGAATTTTATCCCCCGGAATACCGATTATTCTCTTAATGTAGTAAACATCCTCATTCAAAGGAAAGTGGAAAACAACTACATCTCCCCTATCGGGCTCCCTGAAGTGGTAAGTAATCTTATCCACTAAAATAAAGTCACCTACAAGCAAAGTTGGAATCATTGAACCTGATGGTATGTGAAAGGACTGAACTATAAAAGTTCTTATAATTAAAGCAAGAATTAAAGCAACTACAAGGGATTTTAAGTTTTCTAAAAGCTTATTTTCCTTCATATCCTGCTCCAGGTACAAAATTTTCTGGAATTATACTCCCATGGGGGAATAGGTTGCTCGGTCAAATCGCTCAAATATTGATTAGAACGGGAAGGAGTAAGAAACTGATAACCTACGGGAAACTGTCTGAGGAAATCAACTTCCAATTTGGAAGGTACATAGTTCATCCCATTTCTGTTTCAAGATACATCAGACAAGTCTGTTATGAGTTCTATGAAAACTTCGGTGTATTTCCTGGTTCGGTAGTAGTAAGTAAGTCTACGGGAATGCCGTCAGAAGGCTATTTTTCATTTATAGAGAATTTTGGATTCAAGAGCTCCGACAGAAAAGGGCTGTGGTTAGGGCTCCTAAACCAATTCTACAGGTTCTGCGAGGTGATGGATGGGAATACTTCTCTTCCTGATACTCTTTTTGATTCTCGTTCTCCTCGTTTTTCCGTCGATACAGAGGGGAAGAAAAGGAAATGAACAGAGCATTGAAATTAAGGGGTTAGACGGAACTGTAGTTCTGCTTTCCGAAGACGGAGTATCCTTTTTTAGAGAAGGAGAATTCAGATTCTGGAGGAAAGAAGAGATAAAGGAGCTCTCCTTCAAAAAGGAAACTGATAATACCTACATTCTGAAATTGAGAACATCAAACTCCTACTACGAAATTCCTGTAAGGAAGGAGGAGCTCTCGAAGTTATTTGTAAAAGGAGAAGGGTACCCAGAACTCTCCATTCCCTGGCTTCCAGTAGTACTTGGAACGGCATCCTCACTTATCCTGGCGGAGATTTTATCCTCTGAAATCTCCCAGTTCTCTCACAGCCATGAATCGGACAATAAATTAGATACCAGTGAAAATGAACACCCGCAGGAGGACGAATTTATTGAGGATAACCAATTCTTTGACGACTTCAACGATTTTTAACAGCGAAGATTTAAGGGAGCTCTACTCGGTAAAAAAACCTGCAGTTTACCTACCCTTAGAGCTAAATATGGGAGCTCCGTCCTTTAGCGAAAGGGAGGTCAGGTTTGTCCTCTCCTATCCAGACCTTTACGAGGTTGGGACTTCCCACATAGGTGGAAAGATTCTCTACTACATAATCAACAACTTAACAGACTTTGCCCTTATGCACAGGGCCTACCTTCCAAGGCCCGACATGCAGGAGTTTATGATAAGGAGGAAAATCCCTCTCTACACCATTGAGGGACAGAGACCTGTAAGGGATTACGACCTGTGGGGACTCTCATTCTCATCGGAGCTTACATACACGAATGCACTTCAAATGATGAAGCTTGCAGGGATTCCCCTTCTAAGGCAGGAAAGGGAGAACTTAGAGGACGTTCCGATAGTCTTTGCAGGAGGTCCCTGCGTCTACAACCCTATTCCACTATCCCCATTCATCGATTTCTTCTCAATCGGAGATGGAGAGGAGACGTTAGTTAAAGTAGCGGAGGTTTTCAGAGAGGTAAAAAGAGAGGGAGGAAAAAAGGAGGACTTCCTCAGGGAAATAAGAAACATTGAGGGAGTTTGGGTTCCAAAGTTTGGTAGGTATCCCGTAAAAAAGGCGGTATTTACTGGCGTTTCTAAGGGTTCTTTCCCAACCTCTCCTCCAGTTCCCGTAGTTGAAACGAGCCAGGACAGAATATCAATTGAAGCTGCAAGGGGTTGCTTAAGGGGATGCAGGTTCTGTCAGGCTGGATACATATACAGGCCTTACAGAGAAAGGGATGAAAACTTAGTAAAAGAGCTTTTAGTAAAAACCTACAGAAATACAGGATACGAGGAGGCATCCCTTAGTGCACTTTCAATATCTGATCACAGCCGCTTCAATCAACTTGTTCCAAAGGTAATGGAGGTCTGCTACAGGGAGGTGATTTCCCTTTCACTTCCATCAATGAGAGTTAAGGGGTTCAATCCAGATTTGGCCTCTCAGATTATGCAGGTTAAAAAGACAGGTTTTACACTGGCCCCAGAAGTTGGCTCAGACAGGCTAAGGAGAATAATAAACAAGGATTTAACAAACGAAGACCTCTTCATAGCAGTTGAAGGACTCTTTTCAAGGGGATGGAACAGAATTAAGCTTTACTTTATGATAGGTCTTCCCTTTGAGAGGGAAGAGGACATTGAGGCGCTGGTAGATATGCTCTGGCAGGTCTATAAAATAGGAAAAAGGTACAGGGGAAGAAAACACTTAGCGGCGGGTATCTCCATTTTTGTTCCAAAGCCCTTTACTCCCTTTCAGTGGGAGCCATTTGCAGATAGGGACGAGGTAAGGGAAAAGGTTGAGTTTATTAAGAAGAAGTCGCCGAAACAGTTTAAGCTCAGGTTCCACGACTACAGACAGTCTATCATAGAGGCCCTATTAACAAGGGGAGGGGAGGATGTAGGAAATCTCCTCTTAAAAGCCCACGATGAGGGGGTACAGCTTGACGAGTGGAAGGAGTACTTTGACTGGGAAAAGTGGGAAAGGGCATTCGAAAAAAGTGGTATCGATTTAGAAAGGGAGCTTGGAGGAAGGGAAACTGAGGAGGAGCTCCCCTGGGACTTTATAGAGGGAGTTGTAACGAAGGAGTTTCTCCTCAGGGAGTTAGAAAGGGCAAGGAAGGAGGAGTGGACTCCAGACTGTAGAATTGTAGGTTGCCATGCCTGTGGAGCTTGTACTCCTGAGCAAATTAGGAATTTAAAAAACTACCCCATTCCTGAAAGGATTGAGTTCTCTGTTCCTCCTAAACCAAAGAGAGAATTTCCATTAAAGAGAAAAGTGGCCCTTATTTTTGAAAAGGTTGGCCCGGCAAAGTACCTGTCTCTTTTAGACCTAACAAGGGCCTTTACAAGAACTTTCAGGAGGTTTGGGGTTCCACTTAGGTACTCTCAGGGTTTCAACCCCCATCCACGGATGAACATCCTCTTTGGCCTTCCTGTAGGAGTTGAGGGGTTAGGAGAAATTGTTGAGGTGGAGCTCTCGGATGAAGGTTATAACTTTGATGAATTCTTAGAGAAGTCGAGGGATTTTCTACCGGAGGGACTGAGGTTTAAAAGGTGGGTAGATGTTGAACCAAAAGGAACAATTTCAAGTTCTATCAATGAGGTTACATACAGGATAAAACCCTACAAGGATTATAAAATTGACAGTCTAAAAAACGGAAGCCTGTCAGAACACATCAAAGAGTTAATCGAATCTGATGGAGAGATTGTTGTTACCTTAAAGGTAACAAACGGTAAAACGGCGAACATAAAGGAAATTTTGAAATATCTGGAGGTTGATTTAAGCAGTGCAGAGGTTGTTAGAGAAGAACTTTTCAAATAAAAAACAGATTTTAATAAATGCCCTCACAAAAGAGGTAAGGATTGCGGTATTGGAAGACGGGGAGTTAGTCGAGTTCTACGTTGAGAGAAAGGGAAAGAGGGGAATAGTTGGAAACATCTACAAAGGCAGAGTCTTAAAAATTGTTCCTGCCGTTCAAGCTGCCTTTGTTGAAATAGGAGTGGGGAAAAAGGCTTTTCTCTACGTAAGGGATGCTATAAACATTGAATTTGATGAGGATGAATTCTTTGAGGAGGAAACGGTTGATATAGAGCTCCCTCCCATTGAGGGGGTTCTGTCGGAGGGTCAGGAGATTCTGGTTCAGGTTTCCAAGGAACCCATTGGAACAAAGGGGCCAAGAGTAACAACCAACTTAACAATTCCGGGACACTACTTGGTTCTCCTCCCGACGGTTAACAGGGTAGGAATTTCAAGGAGAATCTCCGATGAAGAGGAGAGAAAGAGATTAAAGGAGATTGCCCACAGAATAAAGCCGGAAAATTACGGAATAATAGTAAGAACTGCAGCAGAGGGAGCATCTGAGAAGGAGCTCAAAAAGGACCTCCTCTATCTGTTAAAGGTATGGGAGGTCTTTTAGAAAAAGCTGAGAAAAAGCCTCCTCCATCCTGTCTCTACCAGGATTTAGATATAGTTCCTAAAACACTGAGGGACTTGCTTACTGAGGATATATCCGAAGTACTTATTGATTCACAGTTAGAGTACGAAAGAGCTGTTTCATTTGCAAAGGCCTTCATCCCTAAACTTGCAGGGAGAATAAAGCTCTATAAGGGAGAGGTTCCCCTCTTTGAAAAGTTCCATATAGAGAATTCCATAGGGAAGGCCCTATCGAGGAAAGTTTACCTTTCAGGAGGAGGATACATAGTAATCGACGAAACGGAGGCCTTAGTTTCAATAGACGTTAACAGCGGCAAATTTAAAAAGGCAAAAACCTTAGAGGAAACGGCCTTGGACGTTAACCTGAGGGCAGCAAGGGAGATTGCGAGACAGCTCAGATTGAGGGACATTGGAGGAATAGTAGTTATTGACTTTATAGATATGAAGAGCGAGGAAAACAAAAAGCTTCTCCTTGAAACGTTGGAAAATGAGCTCAAGAAAGATAGGGCAAGAACAAAAATTGTGAGCATGTCAGACTTAGGCCTCGTTGAAATGACGAGGAAGCGGGTAAAAATGAGTCTGGGAAAAACGCTTACCACTACATGCCCCTATTGTGAGGGAAAAGGTAGAGTGAAATCCCCGGAAACTGTAGCCTTTGAGGTGGAGAGAGAGGTCCTATTCCTTCTAAAGAGAAAGAGCAACATTAATCTGATAAGAATTTACGTTCATCCTTTAGTTTCTGAAAAATTGGAAAACGATGAGAAGGAAATATTTGACAAAATTTCAGAAACTTTTGGAGTTGAAATGAGAATAGTACCTGTAGAAAGCTACCACATTGAGAAGTTTACAGTTGCCCACTGCTGATATAATTCAGAGGGAGGAGTTTAAGTATGAAGAGGGTAATTACCTGTCTTTTTCTAATAGTTTTCATTACCTCTTGTGAGAGGATACCAAGAACCTCTCAGGAGCAGTACAGGAAAGGGATAAAAGCAGCCCTTGAAGAGGACTGGGGAAAGAGCTCCACTCTCCTTGAAAAGGCTTTAGAGGGGGAACTTCCTCCAAAGGAAAAGGAGATTGCAAAATTAACCCTTGCTGATGCCTACTTTAACGAGGGAAATTACGAAAATGCAGCGCTGAACTACGAGGAATTTTTGGAGCTCTATCCTGCATCCCCAAAAGCAAAGGATGCTCTCTTTAGGCTTGGTGTATGTTACCTCAATCTAATAAAGGGTCCACAGTGGGATGTTGAATTTGCCCAGAGGGCTTACAGAACATTTAAGAAATTTATGGAAAACTACCCCGATGACCCCCGTGTGGAAAAGGCAAGAGAGTATAGGAAACTGGCAAAAAAGGTACTGGCGGAGCATGAAGTTTATATAGCCGGGACCTACGATATGTTAAGAAAATTTACAGCCTCGATACAGAGATATAGAAAGGTAAAAGAAAAGTTTTCCGATGTTGAACCTATGGATAGAATCGAATATCTAATTGGAAGGGCATACTACTATACTCCCATTCAATCGAAGGAAGAGATTGACAGGTTAAAAAGGAGTCTAAAACAGGAAAGGGGAAGGTTGAAAAGTAGTGACCCCGAGGAAAAAAAGGTTGCAGAGAATAGAATAAAACTAATAGAAAAGGATATAGAGGACTGGAAGGAAACCGGGAGAAAGAACAGGGAAATCGGGAAGGGAATTTTGAGAAAAGTTAAAAAAAACTATCCAAACTCAAAGTATGCTAAGAAGGCGGAGGAGATTCTCTCAGGAAAGAAACACTTAGAGGTTGAACCTGTTGAGAACCCTATAAAACACTCAATCTGGTGGAAAATAAAGGAAACGCTTTAGGGAGGTAAATTGGAAAGTTTAGAGAAGTTGAAAATAGCCCTAAAAAAAGCTCTTGATAAGAAGGCAGAAGAACCAATAGTTCTTGACTTAAGGGAATTAACGTCCCTTGCAGATTTCTTTCTGATACTTACAGCTAACTCTGACGTTCATGCAAGAACAATAGCCGATGAAATTAAAAAAGAATTGAAGGAAAGGGGAGTTAACCCTATAAATGTTGAAGGTTACGACAATGCCAATTGGATACTCCTTGACTACGGAGATGTTGTAGTTCACATATTTAAACCTGAAATTAGGGAGCTCTACAACTTGGAGTCCCTCTGGATGGATGCTCCAAGAATAAACGTTGAGGAACTTTTATCTGAAGAAACCGTTCAATGAAAATAAGACTGTTGGCTGTAGGAAGAATAGCTCCATTCCTGAGAGAAGCTCAGGAACATTACATTAGGAAAATTCGCAATCTCGAGTTAATTGAAGTTAAAAAGGGAAAATCGGTCGAAGAGGAAGGAAAAAGATTAGAGGAAAAAATCAAAGGCTTTTTAGTTATTTTGGACGAGAGGGGAAAGGAACTAACCTCGAGGGAATTTTCGGGGCTCCTACTAAGAAATTCGTACATAACCTTTGTGGTTGGAGGCGCCGACGGAATTTCTGAAAATCTTAAGAAAAGAGGAAACTTTATACTTTCCCTGTCAAAACTGACACTACAGCACGATATAGCAAGGTTGGTTTTACTCGAACAGATTTACAGAGGATTGGAGATTATAAGAGGTTCACCATACCACAGGGATTAATAAGTGGCGGGGACGACGGGACTCGAACCCGCGACCTCCGGCGTGACAGGCCGGCGTTCTAACCAGAACTGAACTACGTCCCCTAAAGTGGTGGGCGGAACAGGGATCGAACCTGTGACCTCCAGCTTGTAAGGCTGGCGCTCTCCCAGCTGAGCTATCCGCCCAATCGGTGTTTTGGAAATATAGGCTACATTGATTTTATTGTCAAGAGGGTGTTGTTTGTGTTGTTGTTGAAGTTCAGAAAGAAGGTGGACACCCTAAAATAAGATTTGAACTCCAACAAAAGGAGGTGTCCACCAATGAAACAATTAAAGAAATTCAAAGGAACATCCCTGCACATATCAAATACACCCTTCAAAAAAACAATCAAAAGAGGAACGAAAATCAAAACCAAACTCGACCTAACAAAAGACCCAAACGTGAGAAAAAGACTTAAATGGATTCAACACTACGAAAAACACCAAAATGCAAGACTAACCTGCAGATACTTCGGAATAAGTCCAACTACCTTCTACAAATGGAAAAATAGATACAAAAAGTACGGTTTAGAAGGCCTCAAAGACAGAAACAAAAGACCCCACAGAGTAAGACAACCTCAGAT
>NZ_FXTM01000022.1 GCF_900182585.1 Balnearium lithotrophicum
ATCTGAGGTTGTCTTACTCTGTGAGGTCTTTTGTTTCTGTCTTTGAGGCCTTCTAAACCGTACTTTTTGTATCTAATTTTCCATTTGTAGAAGGTAGTTGGACTTATTCCGAAGTATCTGCAGGTTAGTCTTGCATTTTGGTGTTTTTCGTAATGTTGAATCCATTTAAGTCTTTTTCTCACGTTTGGGTCTTTTGTTAGGTCGAGTTTGGTTTTTATTTTCGTTCCTCTTTTGATTGTTTTTTTGAAGGGTGTATTTGATATGTGCAGGGATGCACCTTTGAATTTCTTTAATTGTTTCATTGGTGGACACCTCCTTTTGTTGGAGTTCAAATCTTATTTTAGGGTGTCCACCTTCTTTCTGAACTTCAACAGGAAGTTTCAGAGCTCTATCCCCAAGGACTCCTCCAAAATTTCACAGAGCTCCTCCTCTGCCCTTCTCCTGTCCTCCTCAGCCTCCTTCACCATTACAACGGCATCCTCTAACGGAAGAACTTCCTCTTCTGTTGAAATTGTTATGTACCTTGAAGGGCTCAGGTTGTAATCGTTAGCCCTTGCCTCCTCTAAGGTTATTATTCTGCTGAACTTTTCAACCTCCTTCCAGCCGTGGTAAACCTCGGATACTTCCCTTATTCCCTCCTCTGTAAGGATGTTTTTCGGCCTTCCCTTCTCAAACTTTTCGGAGGCATTTATTAAGAGAATCTCTTCCCTGTGCCTTTTGTTCTTATTCAGAACGATAATTACTCCCGGCGCAGTTGTGTTGTAAAAGAGGTTCTCGGGAAGGAGTATAACGGCCTCTATTAAATCGCTCTCAACGAACTTCTTCCTTATGTCCCTCTCCCTGTTACTCCCCTCTGCTCCGCTTCCCCTTGATACGCTCCCTGTATCCAAAACAATGCAGGCCTTTCCGTTTCCTTTGAGCGAGGCATTAACGTGCTGAATCCATCCCCAGTCTGCAGATGAGGAGGGAGGATAACCGAACGTGAACCTTCCAAACTGGTCATTTTCGTAGGTTGACTGTGGAAAATCCTGATTCCACATTGGATTTGTAGCAATCAGGTCAAACTGCATCAGGGAGCCGTCGCTGTTTTTAAAGGCTGGATGGTTCATTGTATCTCCAAGGGCAATTTCTGCGTCCATATCGTGGATGAAAATGTTCATCTTTGCCATTGCATAGCTAAAGTGGAGTATTTCCTGACCGTAGAATTTAAGGTCTGCAACAGTTTTTCCCCTGTACTTCTCCTTAAAGTAGAGCTGGTTCTTTATTAAAAGTCCGGCAGAGCCAACACACGGGTCGTAAATCGACTGTCCGGGCTCAGGGTCAAGGATGTGAGCTATTAAAATTCCAACCTCCCTCGGAGTGTAAAACTCCCCTGCAGACTGACCAGAACCCTCTGCAAACTTCCTAAGCAGGTACTCGTAGGCATTTCCTATTATGTCGGGAGGAACGTCCCTTATTCCGAGCCTGTACTTACTGAGAACGTTGATGAGTGCGTGGAGCCTTTCATCGCTGATTATTCTCTTTCCAGCCATTGTTGCATTGAAGTCAACAATATCGACAACACCCTGGAGCTTCGGGTTTTCCTTTGCTATTGCCCTAACGGCATCGGTTAAGTACATTCCAAGACCGTGAACCGGATGCCTTTTTATGTTTTCCCACCTTGCAACTTCCGGAATAAAAAACCTAACGAAGGAGTGGTCTGACTCAACTATTTCTAAAGCCGTCTCTCTATCTCCAAACTCCTCTGAGAGCTTCTCTATCTCGTCTTCAAATACGTCTGAGAGCCTCTTTATGAATATCAACGGGAGTATATACTCCTTGTACTTTGGAGCGTCCACCTCTCCCCTGATTTTGCAGGCAGCTTCCCAGAGCCAGTTTTCAAGTGTCTTTATATCAAGCTCGGCCATTCCTTCCTTCCAAAAATTGAGTTATTGTTAATGTAGCAAAGTTTAACAAATGTAGGATTCAGGATTTAAGATGAAAAAGTTATTGATTGTTACAGGAGAGCTCTCCGGATTCATCTATGCGAGGGAGATTGTTAGGGAGCTCTCACCTTTTTTTGAAATTTTTGGAGTTTTCACTGAGGAAGTTCCGGGAAGTAAAAGGATTTTGGACTCAAAGGAGCTTACCGCCTTTGGACTCTTTGAGGTTATTTCAAAACTTCCAAGCATCTTAAGAGGAAAGAGGAGAATCGTTTCGTTTTTGGAAAGTGAAAAGCCCGATGCCGTTCTGCTAATTGACTTTCCCGGATTTAACCTTCAGATAGCAAAGGAGGCAAAGAAAAGGGGAATTAAGGTTCTCTACTTCATCCCTCCAAAGGTATGGGCTTGGGGAAGGGGGAGAGTTGAAAAGTTAAGGGCTTACTGTGACAGAATTTTCGTCATCTTTCCCTTTGAAGTTCCCTTTTACAGTCAGTTTGGAATTGATGTAACCTACGTTGGAAATCCGCTAATTGACATAGTTAAGCCTAACAGGGAGAGAAAGGAGTTCTTAGAAACCTTTGAAATTGAAGAGCCCTTCTATGCACTCCTTCCAGGAAGCAGGCCTTCGGAAATTAAGTATTTGCTGCCAACGTTAAAGGAATTTTCAGAGAGCTTTGGAGGCAACTGGGTCATTCCTGTTGCAGATACGGTTAAGGAACTTTTTAAGAACTTCCACTCTAAGAACATTAAACTCGTTCCGGAGGGTGAAAGGTACAACGTTTTAAGATACTCTGAGGCCGGAGTAATTGCATCAGGAACGGCATCTTTAGAGGCCGCAATTTCGGAGCTCCCCCATGTTGTCGTTTACAGAGTTCATCCGTTAACCTACTTTATAGCTAAAAGGGCTGTTAAACTTCCTTTCGTTTCCCTTCCAAACCTTATAGCCGGAAAGGAGGTCGTTCCGGAGCTCCTCCAGGATAGGTTCAACAGGGAAAACTTGTTCCTGACGTTTGAAACCCTCCTTGAAAATAGAGATTGGTGCAGGGAAGTTTTGAGAAAGGAGGTAAAGGAGAAACTTTCGGGAGGAGCAGTAAAGAAACTCTCAGAGGAGATTAAGAGGGAGATTTAGAATGGAGCTCTTTGCAGTTTCCCAGCCGGGGCTTGAGGAGGTTACAAGGAAAGAACTTGAGGATTTGGGAATAGAGGGAAAGGCTGTTCCGGGAGGAGTTCTCTTTTCCGGAGGTCTTAGGGAAATATACCTTACAAACCTGTGGCTCAGGAGCGCAACGAGGGTTCTTTTAAGGCTCTGTTCATTTAGAGCTCTCCACTTTGCCGAACTTGTCAGAAAGGCAAAAAGGTGCAAGTGGGAAAAGTTTATAAGTCCAAACCTCCCTGTTAAGTTCAGGGTAACATCAAGAAGGTCAAAACTCTACCACACAAAGGGAATAGAAGAGAGAATCTTAAGGGCCATTGAGGAGAGGTTGGGCTTTGAGCCAAGAGTTGCAAGGTTTGAAGATGAGGGAACGAGCATAGTTGTAAGGGTTGAGAACAACGTATTTACGATAAGTGTAAATACATCGGGAGCTCCACTCTACAAGAGGGGCTACAGGGTAGTCGAAACTGAGGCTCCCCTGAGGGAGAACATCGCCGCCGGAGTGATTCTAATGTCAAACTGGAGGGGGGAAATTCCGCTAATTGACCCCTTCTGTGGTTCGGGAACGATTCCAATAGAGGGAGCTCTCATAGCATCAAACACTCCTCCTGGTAAAAACAGGAAGTTTGCATTTATGGAGTGGAAAAGCTTTGATGAGGAGCTCTGGAACGAGCTCTTAGAGGAGGCAGAATCAAAAAGGAAAGAGATAAACGTTCCAATAATGGGCTTTGACATCGAACCAAAGGCCGTTGAAGCATCTTTAAAGAACGCAGAAGCTGCTGGAGTTTCAAAATTTGTGGAGTTTAAAAACCTCTCTCTTCCTGAAATTAAAATGGAGAGAGTTCTAATCGTTACAAATCCCCCATACGGGGTGAGGCTTTCAGAGAGAAAGTTGGGGGAAATCTACGCCCGATTTGGAGAGTGGGTCGAGAAGAATTTTAAGTACTACTCGGTTTACTTTCTATCTCCCTCAAGGAGACTTGCCGAGAGGACACTTCTCAACTTTGAGCTCCTAACCTACCTCTCAAACGGCGGAATCAGGGTAGGACTTTACAGGGCGAGTAATTTTCCTACTATTATGGACAGAAATTATTCGGAGGTTCAGGATTGATAGAGAGGATTCAGGAGTTAAAGGAGGAATTAAAGAAGGTCAAGGAGAAGTACGGAGAAATAAGGGGGTATTTTTGACTTAGATGAGCTCAAAAAGAGACTTTCGGAAATTGAAGGGGAAATGTCGTCTCCTGAGTTCTGGAACAACCCCGAAAAGGCTCAGAAACTCTCACAGGAGAGGAACAGAATAGAGGAGGAGCTCAACGAAATTTCCAAGTTAAACGACAAGTTAAACGAAAAGATTGAGGAGTGTGAGGTTCTCATTGAGATGGCTGAGGAGGAGAACGAGAGAGAGCTCCTTGGCGAAGTAGAGGAAAATCTAAAGGAAGTAGAGGAATCATTAAGCAAACTTGAAATAAAGAAACTTCTCTCTGGAGAGTACGATAAGAACAATGCAATAGTAACAATCCATGCAGGAGCCGGAGGAACGGAATCCTGCGATTGGGCCCAAATGTTGATGAGGATGTACTTCAGGTGGGCAGAGAGGAAGGGATTCAACGTTGAAATATTGGACATTCAGGAAAACGAAGAGGCAGGAATAAAGAGTGCGACGTTCTTAGTTAAGGGAAACTATGCTTACGGGCTTTTGAAATCTGAACATGGAACCCACAGGCTTGTAAGGATTTCACCCTTTGATGCAAATGCAAGGAGACACACCTCCTTCTGCGGTGTTATCGTTGTTCCCGAGATAGACGATGACGTTGAGGTTGAAATAAGGGAGGAGGATTTAAGAATAGATACGTACCGCTCCTCTGGGGCTGGAGGACAACACGTTAACACAACAGATTCTGCAGTTAGGATAACCCACATTCCCACAGGAATTGTCGTTACGTGTCAAAGTGAACGCTCTCAGATTCAGAACAGACAGAGAGCTCTGAAAATCCTGAAAGCCCGCCTCTATGAACTAAAAATGAGGGAGAGGGAGGAAAAGCTTGCCCAAGCACGGGGAGAGCACAAAAGCATAGCTTGGGGAAACCAGATACGCTCCTACGTTTTTCAACCCTACCAGCTTGTAAAGGACCACAGAACAGGAACGGAAAACTCGAACGTTCAGTCTGTAATGGATGGAGACATTGACCAGTTCATAGAAACTTACCTGAAACAAAGGGCTACAGTATAAATTCTCCTTGCTTCCCTTCTTATCCTCCTTTTTGTTTTTAGCTTTTCAAATAATGAAAAAATAAGGATTACTTTATGTAATAAAAATTTTATTTTAAAATAAGTCTTATTGAAATTTATAAAATTGTGAATTAAAATTAAATAAAATTTCCTAAATTCGGAGGAAGAGATGAAAAGGAGGAGGTGGAAAGCGGCTTTATCTACGGGAACTCTCTTCCTATTAGGAGTTTCTGCTCAAGCCTTAGGTCACCCGGCAGTTCCTCTAAGAGACATCAATGGAAAGCCAATTTCTGAAACCCTTAACCCTTCAGACACCATAACAATAGGAAACTCAACTTACATTGCCGGAAATCCTGTAAGTTGGGAAGTCACATGTGGTTCATGCCACAAGGAAGTTACGGGAGATGTAAAAGGAGGACTTCACTCCCCCGGTCCAATACATGCGACCTACCACATAGGTAGGGGTTGGGATGAGTTAAGTGATGACTTTGGTTATGAGAGAGTAAAAGCCGGAAAGGACTGGAGGAAATTTTTACGCTCCTTCGGTGATGATGGAGCCTGGTGACCACCTTCGTACCGCCAGTTGGCGGCAAAGCACCCTTCAAAGGACCCCGGGCTTTCTCCAGATATTAACAATGGAGTCGATTACAGAGGAAATGTTAAGTACGACATGGATATGGGAACTCCCGATAAGGTATTCACATGTGCATCCTGCCACTCCGGTGGAATTATGGCCTTTGATAGGGACAGCGGAAAGCGCCACGACGAAGTTGAAACCTGGGACAACCAGACCGATGGAACAGGATTTTTCTCAAATGCTACCTACTCAGACAGTGAAGTTGACGGAGACTACTTCTCCTATACCGCAGATGAAGAATCAAGGGGATACATCGGAATGCCCCACAAGTTCAACTGGAAAAAGTCGGGAGTTTTAGATACAGACTGTCTCCTCTGCCACTCAGACCGTTCCTTAGCTGAAAAAGAAAAGCTTGTAGTTACTACTTCAAACGGTTGGAATGCTTCAAATCCAACCCCTGCAAACCCAAGGGTTTTTGTCTTTGTTAAGAAGGACAATAACGGAAAGGTTGTTGAGGTTTCTTTAGGATTTCCTCCACAACTAACACAGGATGAAATTAACAACGGATACACAATCGATTCAGCAGCTTTCTATTCCGACCCTCTTGAGAGATTGGTAAGTGTTTACTATTCAGACGTTATTCAAGGAGTTATAAAGGATGAGTTAAAACAGTCTGGAATAGACCCAGCAACTCTGAACCAGCAGCAGATGATGACTATTCAGAGCTTCACAATAGGTACTATCTCAGGTTATCTGAAACATGGAACGACTACAGGATTTACAATCCCATACTCACAGCTTGGTCAAAAGATAGGTGTTGACCTTCAGGATTACAACTATGACGATTCTAAATTTAACAATAGACTCTCCGGTTTCTTTGGCCAGTTCTACCTTGATATCGGAGCTCCAAACTTCTCAGCCCGTGACTACCTGAGAAACGCATTTTTCGAGTCAACAGTTGAGGGTCAGCCTTACGTCGGTTCAGGATTTGTGGTTAGAGCTGCAAATGCAACGAGCAATTACTCTTACAAACCGAACGACCCAAACGTTCCGTTTGTAAACCTTGCAAGGGCAGGCCACTTCTTTGGATGGGCAGCAACGGGAACATTAATGTCGATAGCAGACCCTAACAATCCATCAAAACCTATTGCCTTTGTAAGACTTGAAAAACAACAGGACGGAACGTTCAAGGCTGTAGCTTACTACAAGAATGACGTTGACCTTGACAACGTTCAACTGCCCATTCTTGAAACAAGTAACCACTATACTCTAATAAAGGCAGACTCAAGCAGTAAGGATGGTGTATCAGTTTCTCATACAGGAGATAAAGATAAAGACCTTTCATTAATGTGTGCCCAGTGCCACTTTGCCATTCCGGACACAGAAAACAAGTGGACTGTAGATGGACAACACTTCTTCCCCAACTGGTACGTAAGGAGGGGAATCATTGGACTTGGAGCTGACGTTGTTAAGAGAGCTGCGGTCTATGCACCGGATGAGAAACAGAACGACCAATCCGTTGCCCCGATAGCCATTACTCCAGATGGAGAAATGGCAAAGTACAGCAGTATGAACGATACTATGAACTACTCCGACGGTCTTCCTGTAGGTTACGACGTTCACATGGCAAAGGATGGTGGGAATTTGTCGTGTCTATCCTGTCACGGACAGGACAATCTTCCCAAAGATGTTAAGGAACACCACAATCCTCACAACTTCCTGAAAGGTAATGACTCTGCCGGTGAAGTTATGCCTGCACTCGACTACAATCCTTCAGTTAGAACCTGTTCAAGTTGTCACTGGGGAACAGATGACGGCGCAGCAAAGGCACATGAAGCTTGGTTTGGGCCTGCAGCATCAGCCCACATCAACAAAATTCAGTGTCAGGTATGCCACATACCGTTTAAGACCTACTGGACGTTCAGATTCTTCGATGATTCACTTGGATACTCCAACCAGTTTGACGATAGATTAATGAAAATGGATAACGGAACTGTTTATCAGTTTCCTCCAGAGTGGGCAATTCCTGCCTTTGGACCGACTCCAACCTACGGACTGAACTTCTCTTACGTCATTGCCCAAACGGACGATAACGGAACTGACAAGCTACTTCCAATAACGTCAATTGATATGGACCCTTACAGAGCTCTCATGAGGGTCAACAATTCAAACTTTGGACTCTGGAACATTCCTTCGGAAAACTTTCCATGGAGATGGGAACCTGCAATTATCAAACGTTGGACTATAAACGATAAGGGAGAGCCTGTCTTAAGGGCAGGTCTAATCAGTCCGATTCAAGTATTTACATGGATTGATGCAGCAACAGGAAGGGCCCTCTTTGTTCGTGAGATGAACATGGCAATTGATGGAGTTGCCTACGATTCAAATGGAACTCCAGTTGGAAAATCAACCATAGACCCAGAACTTCCCGAAAAGAGCGTTCCAGGGTTGACGATTGATCCAAAAACTGGAAAAGTTGCATTTAAGATTCACTGGGTAGACGGCAATCCTGGTGGATATGTTGACTATATTGACGATGATGACGGAGATATGGTTCCAGAAATCAGCACAAACGAGGAGTACGAAGCCCTAAAAGCTGCCATTAAACAGGTTCTTGATAAGGAAGATCCAGGACATCCTCATAATCCTGTAATCATGACGTTTATGGCACCATTTGGCATTGACCACGGAGTTCTACCTGCTGAGTATGCCCTTGGAGCTCAGAAGACTGGTCCTCTTTCCTGTAACGCTTGTCACAACTCAGATGAGAGTAAGAACAGGTTGAGTCCGGCGGTCTGGGAAGGGGATGAAAGTGCAGGAAGGAAGGTAACTCTCACGTTCCACGCCCTACCAGATGAGGCCGTCAGCGAGTCTAAGGCAACGGGAATGTGGATGTTACCGGAGGGAACTAAGTCTGAGAACGGTAGGTACGTGATTACTCAGGGAGCTCTCTGCAGAGTAACGTCCGTTGGAGTCGAAAGTAAGGAATTTTCTGCTTTCTACTTAGTTACTCCTGATGGTACTGTAACAGGACCTGTCTCAGATGAAGTAAAAATTTCTGTAGACAAAGGAGCAGTGGATGTTCCAACTTCTGTTAAAGTCGAAAAGGTTGAGAATGCAAACATTGAGGAATCTGCAGTTGAAGCTGCAAAATCGTACGGAATAGATACTCCCGTTCTTGCAACTGAAGTCTTGGATATTCATACGAAAACAAACAAATTTAATTCACCTGTAACATTTACAATTAAGTACGACCCATCCAAGGTGGCAAACAAGGTATTAATTCTTGCAAGTGAGGACGGTAAAAACTGGACAAAAGTTACAGAATTTGGCGTTGACCCGAACAATCCTTACGTAACGTTTGCAAGGAGCCAGCTCAGCTACTTTGCAGTTGTAGGTGAAGCTCCTTCATCAATTCCTTCAGGAACAGCACAAACTACAACCGGAGGTGGTAGTGGAGGTGGTTGTTCAATTTCTCCTGCTGTAGAGCCAGTTTCTGGAGGAGTTAGCCTTCTAACGATGCTTTCAGGTCTAATAGGGCTTCTCCTTGGAAGGAAAAAAAGGAAAAACTAATCTTTAGGGGGCTTCTGCCCCCTATTTTCCTCATTTTTCTTTCTGTACTTTACCTTCAAAAAGCTCATGGCGCTGACCAGCGCAACCAAGTAACCACCACTTCAGACGGGACAGTTCGGCTGTCCACAACCACAGGCTAAAAACGACGAAATTCCAGCGCTACTTCCCAAAGTTAAAAGTCCGGCTGTTTTCAGTTTCTCCCACTTTTTCTTCACCCAACTCCTCACTTTTCAGACAGAATTGCCAGAACATAAACAACAAATGCCAAAAAGAACAGAAGGAGAATCAGATACCAGGAAAATTTAAATATTCTTTTCTTCCAACAGTCTTCCCTTTTCTTCTCTCTGTAGTAGTCCCTATCGTAAATTCCCATTCTAACCTCTCTTATAGACTGTTCCCGTAGGTAGGTCCTCCAAAGTTATCCCCAACTCCTTCAGTCTGTCCCTTATTAAGTCCGCAAGTTGGAACTCCTTTTTCTTTCGGAGCTCTCCCCGAACCTCTACGAGGAGCTCTATGAGTTTATCCTCTATTCCCCCTTCCATTTCTCTCTCCTCCTTAAAGCCCAAAATGTTCAAACACTCCTTAACAAAATCAACAGCCTCTAAGTAGGAAAATTTCTCCTCCTTACTTATCTTTCCCTCTTTTAGAGCTCTATCCTTAACTAAGTTTCCTTCCTTTACAACTTCAAATAGAACACTGAGAGCCTTAGCAGTGTTGAAGTCGTCGTCCATTGCAGACTCAAAATCCTTCCTGTACGTTGAAACTGAAATAGGCTCTTTTCCATAATCAGTTTCAGCTAAACTTTCAATTATTGAAGCAGATTTAATAAAGTTCTGAATTCTCTCAAGAGCCCTCTCTGACTCCTTTAATCTGTCCTTTGAGAAGTCTATCGGACTTCTGTAGTGAACTGATAGGAGGAAGAACCTTAAAACGTTTGGGGAAAATTCCTTTAGAATCTCCTTTATCGTAAAGAAGTTCCCTAAGGATTTACTCATCTTCTCTTTGTTTACCATTACAAATCCATTGTGAATCCAGTACCTTGCAAAGGGCTTTCCTGTATAGGCCTCAGATTGAGCAATTTCGTTTTCATGGTGGGGGAAAATCAGGTCTAAACCCCCTCCGTGAATGTCCATGGTTTCACCCAAGTACTTCATAGACATAACTGAGCACTCAATGTGCCATCCCGGCCTACCAACTCCCCAAGGTGATTCCCATCCGGGTTCTCCTTCCTTGCTCTTCTTCCAGAGGGCAAAGTCTAAAGGGTCTTTCTTCTTCTCCCCTGGTTCTATCCTTGCTCCGGCTAAGAGCTCATCCAAGTTCCTCTTTGAGAGCTTTCCATACTCAGGAAATTTCCTAACAGAAAAGTAAACGTCTCCATCCGCTTCATAGGCAAATCCCTTGTTTATCAGTCCGTCTATCATTTCAATAATTTCCCTTATGTGCTCTGTGACTCTCGGCTTAAAGGTTGGCTCCTTTACGTTTAAGGTTTCCATGTCCTCTTCGTACGACTTGATGTACTTATCTGCAACCTTAAACCATGGAATTCCTTCCTCATTTGCCCTCTTTATTATCTTGTCATCTACGTCTGTGTAGTTCCTAACAAAAATTACCCTGTAACCCCTGTACTCAAACCACCTTCTTATAACATCAAAAACAATTGCACTTCTTGCATGTCCAATGTGGGCATGGTCGTAAACTGTGGGACCACAGACGTAGATTTTTACAACTCTATCTTCAAGGGGTTTAAATTCTTCCTTTTCGTCCGTCATCGTGTTTGTAACGTAAATCATTAGACCTCCCAGAGTTCCTTAATTAAGAGGGATATAACTGCATTTGATGTAAAGTATGCCCTTTTGTCAAGTTTTAATTTAGGAAATTCATAGATTAGGTAGCCTTCATCGATTAAACCTTTTAGAACCTCTGAACTCTTTAGAGCTCTATCCATTTCCTCTTCAATCCCTATCTCTTTAACGTCTACTCCTTCGGTTAATCTGAGCCCCATAATGAGCTTAATCTCCTTTAAACCCCTTCCTCTAAACTCTTCTCTCTCCTCGATAGGTAGAGTCTCCTCATTTATTTTACTTATGTACTCTCCAATGTCGCTAATATTCTTTGTGTAAACTCCATCCTCAAAGGAAGCAGCCGAAGGGCCAAGACCTACGTAGTTTTCCAATCTCCAGTAACTTAAATTGTGTTTCGATTCAAAGCCGGGAACCGAAAAGTTTGAAATTTCGTACTGTTTGAATCCCCTGCTTTCAAGCAGTTCAACTGCCTCATAGTACATCTTTGATACCTTTTCCTCCTCAGGCAGCGAAAATTTCCCTGCATTAAGGAGCTCCTCAAAGGGAGTTCCCTCATAAATAGTTAGGGCGTAGAGGGAGACGTGTTTTACTGGAAACTTAAGTAGAAATTCCAAATCCTCTAAAAACTCCTCAATACTCTGTCCCGGAATACCGTAGATAATGTCGGCTGATACGTTGGAGAAGAGAGATAGCGTCTCCTCAAGAGCTCTTACGTTATCCTCTCTGTTCTGTCCTCTTCCTAAAAATTTTAGAAATTTATCGGAGAAACTTTGAACTCCAAGGCTAATTCTGTTTACTCCTACTGAATTGAGTGAGGAGAGGAAATCCCTTTTTGCATCCTCAGGGTTAACCTCAACTGTAACTTCTGAAAATTGACTCAACTTCGAAAGTAGGGTTTCAAAAAATGAAGCCTCCATGAGCGATGGAGTGCCGCCTCCAAAGTAAACTGTTGGAAACTGGGAAAACTCTGGAGCTCTGATTGAAAGCTCCTTAAAAATGGCCTTCTTGTAGTCATCCTTCAATTCGAAAAAGTTCCCAGAGTAGAAATCGCAGTAGGGACACTTTTTTCTACAGAAGGGAACGTGAACGTAAAGGGAATTAACCAAGTTCCTTCTCAATTTTCTTTATTTTTTCCTCTAAATCAGGGTCCTTTAGAACTTCCTGAGCTGATTTGTACCAGTGGAGAGCTCTCTCCTTATCTCCCATATTCCTGTATATTTCACCTATCTCAACCTCAATTTGTGCCTTTTCCTCTGGAGATAGATTCTCCTTTAAAACATCGAAGAGCAAGGAGAGCGCTTCCCTATCTCTACCCTGTTTTTTTAGAGATTCCGCAGTTAAAATGGCAGCCCTTACCCTTTCTTCAGTTTTCAAAGCTTGCCTGGCAAACTTTTCTGCCTCTTTGTAGTCTCCTATGCCTAAAAAAGCCTCTGCCATCGATACAAGTCTTTTTCCATCTGTATTCTTCTGAAGGAGCTCTATTCCTGCTTTTATATCCTCGGAAGACTCCCTCTCCTTCGTTAAGGACTCCAAAGATTCCAGTGTAGAGCTATTAATGTCTAAAACCTCATCGAAAACTTTAAGAATTTCCTCCGGTTCAGGAATTTCCTCCGGCTTCTCTGTTTTGAAGGACAGAATCCTAACTCTTCCCTTCCTAGACATGTAAGATTCCAGTTTATCGTAGAGCTCCTTATTAATCAGTCCTACTTTTTCAAGGTACTCTTCAGCGTTTTCCTCTTCTCCAAGTTCGTGCTCTATCATGGCTAAATAGACGTACTTTAAGAGAGGGTCTTTAAGACCATTGATAACTTGTTTTAAAAGACTTAGATTGTTATTCTCTTTGAATTGAGAAACAGCGAACTCAATGAAATCGAAATCCTTTTCGTGTTTTCTAATAAGTGAGGAAAGAACCTTTATTATTTCTGGTCTTTCTTCCTTTATATGTGAAATTACTTCAATTATTTGTTTATCAATAACATCATTTGCTTTTAATTCCCTTGCTTTTAAAAATACTTTTAAGGCAGACCGAGGTCGTTTTAAATTCATGTAGAGATTACCGGCAAGGATGTAGTTAATAAATGCTTCTTCTTTATAACCAGCTTTGGCCAAAGCATCTGCATAACGCTCGTAGAAAATAGGATGGAAATATTTTTCAACGAATCTGTCTAAGAGTTCTTTTATGGGAGTAGGGTCTTTACCAGCTTCAACAAACTTTTTAAACGAATTTAATAAAACCTCAAAAGCTTCATACAGAAGTTCCTTTCTTATGTAAGTTTCTGAGAGTAATTTTATAGCTTCCAAGTTAAAAGGGTCCAGTTTTAGAGCTCTATTTAAGAGAGTAATTGCTACATCATAGTATTCTTCGTTAATCTTTCTTTTAGCGAACGAGATAATTTCGCTGACAGCCTCTTTTTTTCTATCAAATTTAACTAATGCATCTATATAGGGGGTGAATATTGATAAAGAATCTGGGTGTTTTCTTAGTAAAATTCTCCCTAAATTTATTATTTTTGTATAATCACGTTTCTTAACAGCTTCTTCAAACTGCTCCTCTTCTGTCTTTTTTCGAAAGAAATCAAAGAAGGCCATTAATCCTCCTGCTGAGGAATGTTAGAATATTATATATAAAAATTCCTTGGAAGTGATAATGAAAGGAAAGCTTGAGCTTCATCCAAAAAGAGCAAGAAAAGTAGGGAGCACTCTCTTAGAAGAAGTAAAAAAAGGGGGAATTTTCGGACACAGGGAACTTCCAGATGATATGGTTAAATCCATTGCTGATGAAGTAGATACTGAAACGTTACTTTTAATAGTGACACTAACAACATCGTTAGACTACATGAGAAACGCAAACGAGCTGTGGGAGAACTCCCTCAAGACCCTCAAAGACGATGAAACAAAGTGGCTGTTTGACCCTCACAAAGTAGCAGAAAAGGGGGACGATGAGCTCCTCAAAGCCCTGTCAAAACACGGTTTAGCAAAAAAGAAGAAGAGGGACCTTCTCATCTGGAAAACAATTTCAAAAACCCTTTCTGAAAAGTACAGCGGAAGCGTTAAAAAGCTCTTTGAGGAGTATGAGTTTAAAGTTGATAGGATGTTTACAGACTTCCTAAAGAACAGAAAGGGAGAGTTTCCCTCCTTATCGGGGACAAAACTCTTTCCCCACTGGATTCGGAGCTTAAAGGAGAAAGTTGTCCTTCCATTTAAGGGCGTAGAGAACCTCCCAATTCCTGTAGATGTTCATGTGGCAAGGGCTACATTTACAACGGGATGTATAACTGGAAAGTACAAATCTAAAGGAGTTAATGAAACGATAAAAAAGAAGGTTATTGAGGTTTGGAGGAAAGGATTAGAGGGAACGGAAATTCTCCCCGTTGATATGTTCCGCCCCTTGTGGCTTCTCTCCAAGTATGGATGTCACTACAGGCAGGACGGCAAAAGGCCAAAACTGAAGGAGTGTCCGGTAAAAAACTACTGTGTAAGCGGAAAAGTAATTGTGACCTCGAATAGAGTGGAGATAGAGACTTGAGGAGGTTTGGATTTACGCTTTTGGAGCTCCTTATAGTTTTAGTAATTCTATCGGTAGTACTGTCGGTGTCCTTTCCCAAGATTGTTCAAATCAACTTATCTTCAGAGGAATCCACTATTAATAGAATAAAATCTCTGTTTTCTAACAGTTTTTCCCTATCAAATCCTGTTGAGGTGTGTTTAAACTTTAAGAAAAATGTTCTTAGTGTAGGGGGAGAGGAAGTTAAACTACCGTTTACAGCCGAGACTGTAGTTTTCCCCGGAAAGCTAATTTCCTCAGAAAGGGTCAGTAAATTCTGCTTTCAGGTCAAAAATTTAAACTATGGAGCAATAATTGGAAAAAAGGAAAATGAATACGGTGCCATTTTTTTTACACTACCTTTAGGGGAAATTAAAATATACCATTTGAACAGTTCTGAGGAGGAGACTTTAAAGGATAAAATTGAAAAGGGAAGAATAGTGCAATGGTTCAATTATTACTTATAATTAACTTCATCCTTATAGTGCTTCTATTCTTTCTGCTAATAGGAGAATTTATGTTTATTAAAAACCTCAAAGAGAGGATTGATGAAATAGAGAGTAATCTAATAAAGGTTGATTCAAAGGCATCAAACAGTGAATTTGAAATGGATAAAATAAGAGAACAACTTTCATTCCTTAAAAACCAGGTTAAAACAATTCTATCCTACATCAGGAGGTAATTAATGAAGGATTTCATATCAATGTTGGATTCGGATAGACTCTTCATAGAAAACATACTCTCCCTTTCATCGTTTTTAAAGGAGAAGGTAAAGAAGGGGGAAATCTACAGACCTTTAGACGGTTTCACTGCGGCCCTGATTTTTGAAAAGCCTTCAACGAGAACGAGAGTCTCTTTCGATGTTGGAGTTTATCAGCTTGGAGGTTATGGAATCTACATGGATACAAAGGGTTCTCAGTTGGGAAGAGGGGAGCCGATAAAGGATACGGCAAGGGTCCTCTCGAGGTACGTTGACTTAATAGTAATAAGAACATTTGGACAGAACAGAGTAGAGGAACTTGCAAAGTACTCGCAGGTTCCTGTAATCAACGCACTTACAGACGAGGAACACCCCTGTCAGGTTCTTGCAGACCTATTCACGATTTGGGAGTACAAGGGGAGATTGGAGGGACTGAAAGTTGCATACCTTGGAGATGGAAATAACATGTGCAACTCCTGGCTGATAGGTGCAGCTTACATGGGTATGAATTTTTACGCTGCAACTCCAAAGGGCTACGAACCTATGGAGTTTTACGTGGAAAAGGCTAAGGAGATAGCAAGGGATACTGGAGCTGAAATTGTCGTTACAAACGACCCTGTAGAGGCAGTAAAGGACGCAGATGTTGTCTACACGGACGTTTGGGCATCGATGGGGCAGGAGGAAGAAGCTGAGGAGAGAAGGAGAATTTTCATGCCTTACCAGGTTAATTCTGAGTTGGTTAAACACGCAAAACCAGATTACCTCTTTATGCACTGTCTTCCTGCCCACAGGGGTGAGGAGGTAACAGAGGAAGTTATCGAGGGAGAACGTTCAATCGTTTGGGACCAGGCAGAAAATAGGCTTCACACTCAAAAGGCCTTAATTTTGAAACTTGTAAGAAAGGTAAGGCCTTAAGGGGAGAACCCCTTAGGCCATATTTTTTAACTGTTCAATGGTGCTTTCAAGCTTCTTTAAAATCTCCTCAAGTTCTGAGAGTTCCACTCTGTTCTTTTCAACAACCTCCTTCGGGGCTCTCTCAAGGAAGTTTTTGTTTGAGAGCTTCCTTCTTAACTTCTCAGCTTCCTTCTCTATCTTCTTAAGCTTTTGGGAGAGCCTCTCAATTTCACTTCCGACGTCTATCAACTCTCCCACGTTTACGTAAACCTCAATACCTGGAAGGAAGAAGGAAATCGTCCCGGAAGGTTGCTCATCAACCTTTTTAATCTTTGAGACTCTCGCCATTTGTTTTATAGATGGAATCATCTTCTCAATAACGTCCAATAAATCGCTGTTATCGGTTTTCAGGAAAACTTCAACCTCTGTTGAAGGGGAAATGTTAAGTTCAGCCTTTACGTTTCTTATTCCCCTAATAATCTCCTTGACCGTTTCAACGAGGACGGCAGTCTCAGGGAAGGAGCAACATTCTGAAGAAGGCCAGTTGGAAATGGAAATAGATTCAGCATCCCTGTTTGGAAGTTTTTGGTAGATTTCCTCAGTTATAAATGGCATTATAGGGTGAAGGAGCTTTAAGCTGTCCCTTAAGACTGTAAGCAGTGTGTGGGCTGCAGTTCTTTTCTCCTCATCACTTCCCCTGTAGAGCCTGTACTTTGTAAACTCTACATACCAGTCTGCAAGCTCGTTCCAGATGAACTGGTAGATGGCCTTAGCTGCCTCGTTGAACCTGTAAGCTGAGAGCTCCTCATCTACCCTTTTAATAGTTTCTGAAAGCTTTGTAAGTATCCACCTATCCTCGGGAGAGTAGGAAACCTCTCCGATTTCACTGATTCCTTCGGTTGTACTTAAAACAAACCTTGCAACGTTCCATACCTTGTTCGCAAAGTGTCTATATCCTTCAATAATTCTCTCAGAGAGCCTAATGTCCCTACCCTGAGCTGCTAAAGCTGTCAATGTAAACCTCAGAGTATCTGCTCCGTACTTTTCAACCATTTCCAAGGGGTCAATAACGTTACCCCTCGTTTTACTCATCTTCTGTCCCTTTTCATCTCTAACAAGGGCATGAACGTAAACGTCAGAAAAGGGCTTTTTACCTGTAAAGTGGTAGCCCATCATCATCATTCTCGCTACCCAGAAAAAGATGATGTCAAATCCTGTAACCAGTAAATCTGTTGGGTAAAAGGCCTTTAAATCATCCGTATCCTCGGGCCAACCGAATACTCCAAATGGCCAGAGGGAAGAGCTGAACCAGGTATCCAAAACGTCCTCGTCCTGCTTCAAACTCTCACTACCGCAGTTTTCACACCTTTTAGGAGTTTCCTCAGAAACGTTTACATGGCCGCACTCCAAACAGTACCAGGCAGGGATTCTGTGTCCCCACCATATCTGTCTTGAAATACACCAATCCCTTATGTTGTACATCCAATCAAAGAAGGTATTCTCCCACTGTTTCGGAATGAACTTAATTTCACCGGACTTAACTGCCTCAATGGCCCTTTCTGCCAAGGGCTTTGTCTTTACAAACCACTGGTCAGATAGGTAAGGTTCAACAACTGTCTTACACCTGTAGCAGTGACCTACAGAGTGAACGTGTACTTCTTCCTTTTCTAGGAGTCCTTCATCCTTAAGAAGGGCAACAACTGCTTCCCTTGCCTCAAACCTATCCATTCCCTTAAATGGTGGAACGGTTATTCTTCCCCAGTCGTCCATTATCTGAATGGGTTCCAATCCGTGCCTATTTCCAACTTCAAAGTCGTTGAAGTCGTGGGCAGGTGTAATCTTCACAGCTCCGGTTCCAAACTCAGGATCAACGTACTCATCTGCAATTACCGGTATCTCCCTTCCAACTATTGGAAGCCTGACCTTTTTCCCTACAAGGTGTTTATACCTTTCATCGTTGGGATTAACAGCAACCGCAACGTCTCCGAGGAGAGTTTCCGGTCTTGTCGTTGCAACAACAATGTATCCTTCACCATCAACGAGGGGATACCTTATGTACCAGAGTTTTCCAGTTTCCTCCTCGTGTTCAACTTCAAGGTCGGAGAGGGCAGTATGACAGCGTGGACACCAGTTTATAAGCCTCTTTCCCCTGTAGATTAGACCTTCTTTGTATAAGGTAACAAATGCCCTTCTCACAGCCTTTGAAAAACCCTCATCCATTGTAAATCGCTCTCTCTCCCAGTCACAGGAAGTCCCTAACTTCTTAAGTTGGTTTATGATTCTGTTTCCGTACTGCTCTTTCCACTCCCAAACCCTCTTTAGAAACTCTTCCCTTCCGACGTCGTGTCTTGTTAAACCCTCTTTTGCCAGTTCTCTCTCAACGACCCACTGGGTAGCTATACCTGCATGGTCTGTTCCCGGAATCCAGCAGACCTCATAACCCTTCATTCTCTTCCAGCGACAAATAACGTCCTGAAGGGTTGAGTTTAAGGCGTGTCCTACGTGGAGAACTCCCGTAACGTTTGGAGGTGGCAGAACGACACTAAACTTTTTCCTTTCTCCGTTTAAAACCTTCTTTTCGTTGGCATGAAAAAATCCTTTTTCAATCCAGAATCTGTACCATTTATCCTCAAAGAGAGAAGGGTTGTAGGTAGGTTCCATCTCCATTTTTCCTCCCGATTGAAAATGAAAAATGTTGGAATAAATTTATACCCGACTCTGCGCCCGTAGCTCAACTGGATAGAGCGTGGGACTACGGATCCCAAGGTTGCAGGTTCGACTCCTGCCGGGCGCGCCACAAACTTTTTTCGGTGTCCTATGGAAGACCAGGAGTTCCTTAAAAAGGCCCTTGAGGAGGCTAAAAAGGCTTACAAGTTTGGAGAAGTACCAATCGGAGCTCTCATAGTCAGGAACGGTCAGATAATCTCAAAAGCCTTCAACAGGAAGGAGTTCCTCCAAGACCCTACAGCTCACGCTGAAATTATAGCAATTAGAGAGGCCTCAAGAAAGCTTAATTCTTGGAGGTTAACGGACTGTACCCTCTACTCAACGGTTGAGCCCTGTGTAATGTGCTGCGGTGCTATAATACAGTCAAGGATAAAAAGGGTTGTCTACTCGGTTCCAGACCCAAAATTTGGGGGAGTTGAGAGTCTGTTTAGAATTCTCTCCGATAAGAGGAACAACCATAGACCAGAAGTTGAAAGGATAGAGCTCTTAGAAGCCGAGGAACTCCTCAAGAGCTTCTTTAAGGAACTCAGGGAGAGGTGCCGGAGCCTGGCTTAACGGGCCCGACTCGAAATCGGGTGTGCGGGTAGCCCCCGCACCGCGGGTTCAAATCCCGCCCTCTCCGCCATTTAAAAACCAATTAGGAGTCCTTTATGCAGGAAGAGAGGAAAAAAGTTCTACAGGAAGCTCTAAAAAAGATTAAGAAGGAGTTTGGTGAAGGCTCTGTAATGTTCTTGGGAGAAAAGCCCGTTGAGAGGATACCTGCAATTTCAACAGGTTCGATAGCAATAGACTACATAACGGGCATAGGAGGAGTTCCAAGGGGAAGGATTACGGAAATTTACGGTCCAGAATCCTCAGGTAAGACTACACTTACGCTGCACATAATAGCAAATGCACAGAGGGAAGGGGGAGTTGCTGCTTTCATAGATGCAGAGCACGCCCTTGACCCGACGTATGCAAAGAAGTTGGGTATAAATCTTGAGGAGCTCTTAGTTTCCCAGCCTGACAGTGGAGAGCAGGCTTTAGAGATTGCAGAGACACTTGTGAGAAGTGGAGCGGTTGACGTAATTGTTGTTGACTCTGTTGCTGCCTTAGTTCCAGAGGCAGAGATAAAGGGAGA
This sequence comes from Balnearium lithotrophicum, assembly GCF_900182585.1. NCBI lineage: Bacteria > Pseudomonadati > Aquificota > Aquificia > Desulfurobacteriales > Desulfurobacteriaceae > Balnearium > Balnearium lithotrophicum. Next base: position 20,242 of record NZ_FXTM01000022.1, read on the forward strand.
CATGGGGGATTCCCACGTTGGCCTTCAGGCAAGGCTCATGTCTCAGGCCCTGAGAAAGTTGACAGCAGTTGTAAGTAAGAGCAATTGCGCACTGATTTTTATAAACCAGGTAAGGGAAAAAATAGGAATGATGGGCTATGGAGGCCCTCAGGAAACTACAACGGGAGGTAGAGCCCTTAAGTTCTACTCCTCAATGAGGATAGAGATAAGAAATTCGGGGCAGATAAAGGATAGGAACGATGAGAGAATAGGACATAAGGCGAAGGTGAAAATCGTTAAGAACAAGCTTGCCCCACCTTTCAGGGAGACGGTAGTTGAAGTTTACTACGGAGAGGGAATTTCCAGGGAAGCGGACTTGCTCAACTTAGGAGAGGAGTTGGAGATAGTTAAGAAGAGCGGTTCTTGGTATTCCTTCGGAGATGTGAGACTTGGGCAGGGAAAGGAAAATGCCAGACAGTTTCTGAAGGAGAATCCCGAAGTTGCTGCTGAGTTGGAGGAAAGGATAAGGGAGGCTTTGGGTGTTCCAGGAAAGAGCGAAGATAGACCTCAATGAACTACTTAAAAAGGCTTTTAAGGTAGGTGCCTCTGACGTTCACCTAAGGGTAAAGTCTCCTCCCATTTTGAGAATAAGTGGAAATTTAGTTAAGACCGATTTACCTTCCCTTGAACATTCAGACATACTCAACTTTATCAACCAAATTCTTCCCTTAGAAAAGAGGAGGCAGTTACCATACATAAAGGATATAGATGTCGCCTACTCTCTTCCAGGTGTGTGTAGGTTTAGGGTGAACATATTCCGACAGAGGGGAACATTTGCTATTGTTATGAGGTTGATTCCGTACAACGTTCCAGAAATCGATGAGCTTAACCTTCCAGCCATTTTAAAGGAAATAGCGCTTTACCAGAGGGGACTCGTCCTTGTAACTGGAACGACAGGTTCTGGTAAGTCAACCACCCTTGCAGCAATGCTCAACGAACTAAACAGGAAGGATGCAAGAATAGTTATAACAATAGAGGACCCTATCGAGTACCTTCATAAGGATATAAAGTCACACTTTTACCAGAGGGAAATCGGAGAGGATGCAGAGGACTTTTTCACCGCCCTGAGGGCTGCCCTCAGGGAAGACCCCGACGTTATCCTTGTAGGAGAGATGAGGGATACTGAAACTGTGAGAACGGCCCTTGATGCTGCCGAAACCGGGCATATGGTTTACTCAACCCTCCACACTCTTGATGCTAAGGAAACTGTAAACAGAATTATTTCCTTCTTTCCCCTCTATGAACAGCAGGCAATAAGGTTTCAGTTGGCATCTGTTTTAAGGGCAACAATTTCCCAAAGGCTCTTGCCAAGGGCAGATGGTAGAGGTAGAGTTCCTGCAGTGGAAATCATGATTGTTACAGAGGCAATCAAGGAGAGAATTCTTAATCCAGACTTAACCGATGAAATACCTGAATTTATAGCTAAAGGAAAGGAGATTTACGGTTCTCAAACCTTTGACCAATCACTCTATGACTTATGGAAGAAGGGACTGATAACGAGGGAAGATGCTCTTAAGTACGCATCACGTCCAGACGATTTGAAACTTAAAATGGAAGGAATCTTTACAGGTGGAGAAGAAATTTAAGGGAGCTCTCTCCTACGCTATCTCTCTCCTTTCGAAAAGGGACTATTCAGTTAAAGAACTACTAAGAAAAGTTAAGGTTAAGTTTCCAGATTTAAAAGAAGAAGAATTAAAACTTCTGGAAGAGGAGCTCTTAGAAAATAAATTCCTGGATGAAAAGAGAGCCGTTGTTAATTACTTTCTTTCAAAAATTGAAAGAGGCTGGGGGAAAAGGAAAATTAAAGGGAACCTGTTAAAGTTAGGGTTTCCTGAGGAGTTAATTGATGAAGTTTTTTTAACTGTTCCTTTTGACTACTCCTTTATTGTCCAAGAATTAGGAAAAAGATACGAATTGGAAAATAGGAAAGAGAGAGAAAGGGCAAAGAGATTTTTACTTCAAAGGGGATTCTCATTTCAAGAAATACATGAAATTCTAAGAATGATAAAGGAAAGAGATTAGGTTAAAATAGGCAAAACTCTTCTTAGCTGGAGAAACGATGAAGTGGACGGGAAACGAGATAAGGGAAACTTTTCTTAAATTTTTTGAAGATAAAGGTCACGTTAGGGTAAAGAGTTCTCCACTAATTCCGAAGAATGATCCAACGTTGCTCTTTACAAATGCAGGAATGGTTCAGTTTAAGGACTACTTCTTGGGAAAGGAAAAACCACCGTTTAAGAGGGCTACCTCCTGTCAAAAGTGTATGAGAGCTGGAGGGAAGCACAACGACCTTGAAAATGTTGGGAAAACGGGAAGACACCACACGTTCTTTGAGATGTTGGGAAACTTCTCCTTCGGTGACTATTTCAAAAGGGAAGCAATAGAGTTTGCCTGGGAGTTGGTAACAGAGGTTTTTAAGCTTCCCGTTGAAAGGCTCTACGTTTCTGTTTACGAAAAGGACGATGAGGCTTTTGAAATTTGGAACAGGATAATAGGAGTTCCTGAGGAGAGGATATACAGGCTCGGTGAGAAGGACAACTTCTGGGCAATGGGGGATACAGGACCGTGTGGGCCCTGTAGTGAAATTTACTACGATAGGGAAGAGGAGTTCTCCTGTGGTGAAAACTGCGGAATAGGAACGTGCGACTGCGACAGGTATTTGGAGATATGGAACTTGGTGTTTATGCAGTACGAGAGGGATGAAAGGGGAGAGCTCCATCCACTTTCAAAGCCCTCAATAGATACGGGAATGGGGCTTGAGAGAATTGCCTCGGTTCTCCAGAACGTTCCTTCAAACTACGAAACGGACCTCCTGTTTCCTTTGGTAAAGTGGGCTTCAGAAGTTTCTGGAATTCCTTACGGAAGGGATGAAAAGAGCTCTACTTCAATGAGGGTAATTGCAGACCATTTAAGAGCTATGACATTTTTAATATCCGATGGGGTTCTTCCATCAAACGAAGGAAGAGGATACGTTTTAAGGAGAATAATAAGGAGGGCCTCAAGGCACGGAAGGCTCTTAGGGATAAAGAAACCTTTTCTCTACGAAGGAGTTGACAGAGTAGTTGATATTATGGGAGATGCCTACCCTGAAATCGTTCTACACAGGGACCTTGTAAAGAGGGTGGTGAAAAAGGAAGAGGAGAGGTTTGAGAGAACAGTTGAAAGGGGGCTCTTTATCCTCCAGGAAGTAATAGAGAAACTCAAGGAGGAGGGAAAGGATACAATTCCCGGAGAGGAGGCATTCAAACTCTACGATACCTTTGGCTTCCCATTGGATTTGATATTGGAAGTTGCAAACGATGAAAGTATGAAAGTTGACGTTGAAACGTTTGAAAGGCTTCTTAAAGAGCAAAAGGAGAGAGCAAGGAAGGCCTGGAAGGGTGGAGTTCAAAGGGTTGTTTCACCGGAGATTCAGGAGCTCTCTGAAAAGTTCCCAACTCTGTTTACAGGGTACGAACACTTAGAGGAGTATGCAAAGGTAGTTGGAATTGTAAAGGAAGAAAAGTTAGTTAGCGAAATAGGGGAAGGAGAAGAGGGAGTAGTAATCTTAGATAGAACACCTTTCTACCCTGAAAAGGGTGGACAAGTAGGGGATACGGGAATTTTAGAGGGAAACAGTTGCTACTGTGAGGTTTTAGATACACAGAACGTTACTGAAAATTTAATAGGCCATAAGGTAAGGGTTTTAAGGGGTTCGTTAAAGGTTAACGATTTCGTTAATGCCGTTGTTGACTCTGAAAGAAGGAGAGCCGTTACGAGAGCACACACGGCCACACACCTCCTTCACAAAGCACTCAAGGAAGTGTTGGGTAATCACGTTAAACAGGCAGGTTCACTTGTAATGCCCGATAAACTCAGGTTCGACTTTACCCACTTTGAAGCTCCAACACAGGAAGAGATAAGGAACGTAGAGGAGTTAGTTTACAACTGGATTTTGGAGAACTACCCTGTAAAGATAGAGGAAATGCCCTTAGAGGAAGCTTTAAACAGAGGAGCTGTTGCTCTCTTTGGTGAAAAGTACGGAAACATAGTTAGGGTTGTTGATGTTGGTGGAGTGAGTGTGGAGCTCTGCGGAGGAACACACGTCAAAAGAAGTGGCGATATAGGATTTTTCAAGATTGTCTCAGAATCCTCAGTATCCTCTGGTACAAGGAGAATAGAGGCCTTAGTTGGTAAAGAAGCCCAAAAGTTTGTTTGGAAAAAAGAGGAGCTCCTTGAAAAATTGACAAACACACTTAATTCCCCTGAGGAGCAGATTGTTCAGAGGGTTGAAAAGCTCAAGAGGGAGCTTAAAGAAAAGGAACAGGAGCTTGAAAGAATTAAGAAAAAACTTGCAACGTTGGAAGTTGATGGGATAGTTGGTGGAGCTCCAGAAGTTAATGGAGTAAAAGTTGTCACCGCAAAGATTGAAGGATTTACTGGAAAGGAGTTGGTTGAGCTTGCAGACGTTGTTAGAAATAAGGCAGGAAAGTCAGCCGTTTTACTCGTTGGGGTAAAGGATGGAAAGGCCGGTATGGTAGTTGCCGTATCAAGGGAACTAACGGACAAACTCCATGCAGGTAAACTTTTAAGGGAGGTCGCTTCACTTCTTGAAGGAAAAGGAGGAGGAAGGCCCGACCTTGCCCAAGGGGGAGTTCAAAACCTATCAAGAATTCAGGAAGCCTTTAAGAAGTTTCACTCTCTAATAGAGTCGAGCCTTTAGGGAGAGTTTCTCTCTCCCTTCCTAATAATATAAAAAATTCTTAAAATATTGCTCCATTTATCGAAATTTGATAGGATATCTTTTGTAAAAGTTTTGTAAATTCTTTTGGAGGAAAGATGGGAAGGAAGTGGAAGAGGAGCAGTCTAAAAGTAACAACAGGCCTCATACTATCAACAGTGCTGGCATCCCAAGGGTTTGCACAGCACCCGTCGGTTAAACTCTTAGACCTTGACGGAAACTCCGTTAAAAGTTCCCTCAATGCAACAGATACCGTGACCCTTGTCTCAAACAACGGAACAGAAGTTACTCTGGAAAGAGGAAACCCTGTAAGTTTTGAAAAGACATGTGGACAGTGTCACGAGAACATTATTGAAGACGTTAGAGCATCCCACCATGGCGCAGTTGGCCTTCACGACATGGGATGGATTGATAACAGAGAAACGTTCGGGGACGATACAGGAAGTAAGGACTTTGTTACAAACGTTGTTCTGAAAATGAGGTACTTCCGCTCAAAGTCCCACTACGGCGGCTGGTGACCACCTTCATACCGCCAGTTGGCGGCAAAGAAACCTTTAAACGACCCTGCAGTTCCAGATGGGGCCGTTGACGGAATCAACCCTGCAGACCAGAATGCCTACAAGGGTTTCAACTTTGATATGGGCACTGCAAACCACAACATAACCTGTAACTCCTGTCACGCAGGTGGTGGTGCAGCCCAGTTTGGAAGGGAAAACAAACCCTTAGATGAAGTGTTAAAGGAGAAGTTAGGAGAGGATAAGTTCAACGATTTGGAGAACAAGGACTGGTTTATAGATATCGACAACGACACTGACTACAACATTCCTATTGATGGAGACCTCTTTGCCTATTCTGACTACGAGGTCGGTGGAGGTTACATAGGGAAACCCCACCTATTTAACTTCAAGCGTTCTGGTGTAAACGATACAGACTGTCTCATGTGTCACGCCGATGCAACTCAAAGAGCCAAAACTGTAAAGACGGAAATAAACAATACAACTCTTTCTCCCATAATGCCTGCGAATCCAAGGGTTATGGTGTTTAAAGGGATGACATCTGATAATGAGACAATAGTCATTTCATTAGGTGTTCCTCCAAAAGTTGGAGAGACGATAAACGGAAAAACTGTTGCAAAGGTTGATTCTGCTTACTACAACTCTGTTCCTATAACTGTTCTTAAATCCCTCTACGGATTGTCCGATGATGATATATCCAACATCGAATCAAACAATGGAACGTGGTCAAGATTTTTCATCTATCCAAACAATGCAAACGGAGCAACGAGGGAAGTTGCAAGGGTTACCTACTTTGAACATCCCAAGAGCACAAAGGATAAGGACGGTGGGGATGTTTACGTTAACGGCGGAGCTGTAACCTTTAAGGACGATAATGGAGATACCGTTTACAGGACGTTTGCTGGATTCTTCTTTAAGTACATATCAACAGCCTCTCTAATGGGAGTAGATACAGACCAGGATGGAGTTCCTCTTGCCTACGTCAGGTTTGTTAAGGAAAACGGCATCTGGAAACCTGAAGTTTACTACGACGTTAAAGAGTTTAACGATAAAGGAGAGGTGGACCTTCCAATCTTAGAGAACAGAGTTGGTGATAAGAACACACCAGCTACAGAGGTTTCTCCTAAGGATTACAACTATTCAGTTCCTACGGCTTTAGGAAATGCCGATAATCCTTATCCTCAAATGACAACTCCTGCCGAAGGGAGTGATAAGAATAGAGCCTGGGGATACGTATGTTCTTACTGTCACATGGCAATTCCCTACGAGGATGGAAAGCTTCCAGATGGAAACTCAACATACGCCTGGGTAACGAGGAAGGGAACTCTCGGACTTGGAGCTGAAATCGTTAAAAGGGGAGACGTCTTCTCCTACGATTTACACAGAGGTGGAGAGGAGAAAGGAAACTTACCAGCAGATGCATTCAAGAACGTAGACCTTTCAAACAGTACTCAAGCCCAGCAGGCTTTCCACAGAATGTTAACTGCAAAGTCCGTTCAATCGATTGATGATATCCCAATAGGTTACGACGTTCACTTTGACAGTGAAAAGGGAGGAATGACCTGTCTCTCTTGTCACGGTGAGGGAACACTCTCTCAGGAGGAGAAAGAGTACCATCCTATACACCACGACTTTTTAAAGGGTAACGACTGGGGAGGTCACTGGGACCAGTCCTTAGACTACAACCCTTCACTTAAAACGTGTTTAGACTGTCACTTTGGAGGTTCAAGGCAGCTTGCTGCCCAAGTTCATAGCGATGCATTTGGACCAGAAGGAAACGCTGCAATCCACATGGAGAAGGTCTCCTGTGAAGTCTGCCACATTCCATTTAAAACCCACTGGACATTCAGAACGTTCTACGACGTCCTTGGATACTCCTACAACTTTGACAACAGAATTCTTGGATACAATCTAAACAACGGTACAACTGTACCTCTTCCTGAAAGTATGTTTACTCCAGGATTTGGTCCATTTATGCCAATTGCAGGGTACGGAGCTCCCCAACCTTTCTGTATTGTGAGAACGGACAACGGTAAAGATACTCTTGTTCCAATATATCAGGCTGACTTTGACCCAAGGCAGGCAGCCCTAAGGCTTGAGAAGAAAGAATTTGGAATTTGGAACGTTCCAGACATTTCATTCCCATGGGCCTGGGCTCCAGTAATAATCAACAACGGATTTAGACCTGACGTTCCAGGTGGACAGAAGTTCATGTACAGAATAGCAGACCCCCTAACACTTGTAACCTGGTACGACAAATCAACTGGAAAAGTTCTGTACACAAGGGAAATGGCAGCTGCACTTGATGGAACTGAATATTCAGAACACGCAAAGAAAAACGTTCCGGCCTACTTTATACACGATGGAAAGGTATGTGTTAAAACAATCTTAGGTGACTACATATGTGACGACAACGGCGATTACCTACCTGAAATAGATACAGACGAAGAGTACGAAGCAATGAAGTCTGCCCTTACAGATGTTCTAAAGAGAGAGGGGGTTAAAAATCCTGACCCTGTCTTCTACATCTGGACTGCTCCGTTCAGCATAGACCACGGTGTCCTTCCAAAGGATTATGCCCTTGGTGCAGGAAAAACCGTTAATGGAGAGGAGCTCAACTGTTCTGCCTGCCACGATGCTAAAAATGGAAGGCTTCCTCAGGCAAACATGGCAGACATTGAGGGAAGCTCAACACTCAAAGAGCTGATAGTTAAAGACAGTAAAGGAAACGTTAAGTTCTTCGGTCTTGGAAGGGAGATTGTTACAGTTCCAACCAAGATTCCGCCTACGGCTTACAAGGAAGCAGTTAGGGTATTCTTCAACTCCCCTGAGGATGAGAACGGCAATCCTAAGTATGGAACAATGAAGATTAAGGTTGCTGGAACTGAAAAGGACATTGATGTCATGTACACAACGGCTGGAGATATCTTAGTTAATGCCCTTACAAACGGAGTTGATATAGACAGGCACCTTGTTCCGATTCCTGTAGAGAGCTCCGGAATAGATGGAGCTGCATTTGCCCTTCCTGATAAGAAGTCAACCTGGAAGATGAGAATCGAAGGAGTTGAGACGGAAGTTGAAACAGAAGCTCTCGAAAATGACGAGATGCCAAGAAGGGCAATCGTTGTTAGAATGAAGAACGAAATGCCGGAGCTCTTAGGCTTTGAGCACCTTGCAGAAGAGATAATGTCTGCCGGAGAAGGGAACTACGTAGCGGTATTCACACCTATAATTCCTTCAGAGTACATAGAAAAAATGACGTTTAATCTTGCCAACTTAAAGGTTGCTGACCCTGAGAACCTCTCAATCAACTATGCAAAAATTCACAAAGTAAGAGTATCTGAAGAAAGTAACGTTCACTACGAAGTTGACAAGGAGAACTTTAAGCCAGAGTCAATTTCCGTTAAGGAAGCAATCAGCAGGGGATGGGCTTACTACGACCCATCTACCGGAGAGTTGGTAGTAAACGTTAAAGCTATGAGTGAGGAAGTTCCCGGAGAGGGAGAGCTTGCATTTTCCGTTATGAGAAAGGTTGGAAGTGAAGTTATCCTTCCAGAAGAAGTTCAAACCAATAACGGTCAGATTGTTGCTAAGGTCGAAGGAAAAGAGGTTACAGTCAGTGTAGCAGATGCAGCAATAGACGAAGTTCTCAGACCTGTAGACCTTCTAAAATTTGCCCAAGAACTGAGACTTAAAAAGGTGGTCGTTGGTTTTAAGGTTACAGATGAGGACAACAACTTCTCTATTGAGATTGACCCGAACGGCGCTATTGACTCAAACAGGGCTGTTGCCTACATCATCGTTAACGGAGAAAAGCATAAATGTAAACCAACTGTTGAAAGCAACGGTAAACTCAAGGTTACCTATCCATGTACAAGGTCTGAAACAAGGGCTACCGAACCGATTGAAGTTGTAGTTGGTGAGGAGAGCTCCACGCCGACGGTCTCCGGTGGAATCAGCGGAGGAGGCGGTGGAGGTGGTTGTTCCATTTCTCCTTCAACAACTGCCTCAAGTGGACTGTTTAACTTAGGACTTCTCCTATCCGGACTTTTAGGGTTCTTCGGGTTTAGAAGAAAGAAGCACTAATTTAAACTAAGTTAATTCAAATCCCCGGTTCTCCCTGTAGGCCGGGGATTTTTTTATACTTTATCCACAACTTTTGGAGGAATTAATGAGAAAGGCTTTACTACTTTGTTTAATACTTCTTGCTTCATGCGGCTTAGGTTCGGAGAGTAAAAAGCAGACCTCTAATGTTGAAACTAAAAAAACGGCCGTTTGCTCACAGGATACAGTACTTGCAGAAGGAAAGGGACTGAGAGTAACCCTATCGGACTATAAGTATACTCAGAGCTTACTTAACAGTAAGTCGAAGTCTTTCTTCTCCTCCCATCCTGAAGAACTTTTGAAGAGGATGGTGAACAGGAGGTTAGTCCTTAAGTATGTGGAAGACTCAGGACTTTCTAAGAAATATGGTTTGGATAGTGAGATAGAGGAATTTAAGAAAGACTACCTCTCAAGGCTTTACGTGTCTGAGGAAGCCAAGAAGAGACTTAAACCTGTAACCGATGAGGAGATTGTAAAACGGTTCAAGGAGCTCTTTCCCAAAAAGGACCCTTCAAAAATGAGTAAGGGTGACAGAAATTTTATAGAGAACGAACTGAAGGTTAAACACTACGATGAAGCCGTTAAATCAATATACAGTGAGGTTGAAAGAAAACTAAAGGTAAGTGATAAGGATGGAAAAATAACAGTAAGCTGCTGCTCAATAGAGGTTTCACAAAATCTGAAAGGGGGAGAGGATAAAAGCAGAGTTGAAAATCAACTTAAGGAGAGGTTTTTCAAGGAGTATTTCTACAAAAAGGCATTGGAAAAGGGATTTGACAAAGACCCAAACTTTCAAAGGATGTTAACCGAGTACTTTGCAAATAGGGCTATTGAAATCTTCAGGAAGGAGCTTGAGAGGGAAATTCACCTAAGCCCTGAAGAGTTGAAGGACTTTTATGAAAAGAACAGAGAAAAGTTCAAGATGCCAGACAGGGCTCAAGCAGTTGTTCTACTCTTTGAAGATAAGAAAAAGGCCATTGAAGCGAAAAAGTTACTCGAGTCCGGAAAGAGCTGGGAGGAGGTTTCAAAGAGGTTTGGAAAGTTTAATGCCAAACCAAAGTTCTACTTTAAGGATGCAAAGGATCCTGTAGGCTCCCTCATCTTTGCAGAAGGAGAACCAGAGAAAGGAAAGATTATGGTTGCTCAGTTCGGAGATAGGACGTACGCTGTTATCTACGTTATTAAGACTGTTAAGGGAGGAGTCCTTCCCTACGAGAAGGTTAAAAACTACGTGAAGTTGGTTTTAAAGAGGGAAAAGCTGAGGAAACTGGAAGAGGAAAAGTTGAGGGAGCTCTGGAAAAAGTACAACGTAAAATTGGAGAATCTTAACTGTATAGGGAGCTCTTAGGAGAGGAGCTCCTCCTTTGTCCTCTCCCATGTTGTTTGTGGAGAGGGAAACTTCTCCTTAAAGAAGTGTTCGTACCTCCTTACAACCTTTTCCCAGTTTGGGAGGCTCGTTTGTGCCCCTTCTGCTTCAATTGTAAACGAGGCGACAACAGAGGCAATCCTTCCAGCCGTTTTAACGTCGTAACCCTTTAGAAGGGAGGATAGAAATCCCGCCCTGTGGGAATCTCCAGCTCCAGTTGGGTCAACGACCCTTGACGGTTTTACAGCCGGAATCTTAAAGAGTTCTCCTTTAAACAGGATTATTGAACCTTGAGCCCCGAGGGAAACGCACACAAGCTTAGGGCCACTTATCTGACGGATACTTCTAATTTTCAAAATTTCCTTTAATCTCTTTGCCTCGTGATTGTTCATAAAGAGCATGTGAACAAACGGCAAAATCCTTACAACTCTGTAAGGATAATTAAAAGTCTCCTGACCTGGATCAAAGCTAACAACATTTTTTACTTTTTTCTTTAAAAGTCTGTAGTAGAACTCAAAGTGTCCTGTTGAAAAGTGGCAGATTTCACTCTCGGAAGATAGTTTGTACGCCTTCTCAATATTTTCAAACAAAATTTTTCTCGTTTCTCTCTTGTTTTCGTAGTAGTATAGAACTTGGTCATCGCTGTTTTCCTTGCTTACAATAAAGCTTCTGGGCATTAAACACCTTGAGGGAATAATTCCGCTTGTATCCACTCCCTCATTTTTTAAGTGTCTTTTATAGTTCGTCTTCTCAAAATCCCTTCCGGAGACTGCAAAGAGGGAGCTCTTAACACCTAACCTTGCTGCAGCAACGGCAACGTTTGCTCCTGCTCCTCCGTACGTGTACCTGTACTTTTCAGCTAAAACGGTTTCATTGATAGAGGGAAATCTCTTTACGACCAATACGTTATCTATCACGATACTACCAAAGGAAAGTAACTCCCTTTTCAATCCTCCCTCCTCAAACTTTTAAGTTTCCTGCCAACCTCGTAGAGCTTCCTTCCAAGCCCAACCTTCTCCACAAACAGAGCTCCAATCCTCGTTTCTTTTCTTATAGCTCCACCTAACTCCTCAGAGGAGAAAACATCCTCTAAGGGGAAAAATCCTTTTTTCTTTAGGTTTTCTTTTGTTTTAGGACTTAAATCTGAAGAAAGAATGAGAATTCCTTCTCTGCCGTCCTTGAGCTTTTTTATGTTGTCCTGACCTATTACGGTTACTCCCGTTTTATGGCAGAGGGAGAGAAGGTGTAGAAAATAGTTTTTTAGTGCATTGAATGTTTCACTGTAAACATCTTCGGGATTTAACCTTCCCTTAAACTGCTTTTTAACAAACCTCTTTATACAATCGTAACTGGGGCAAACATTAAATCCCCTACCGGGCAACTTCCTTGCAACGTCCGGCAGGGGTTTACCTTCATGAATTACAAACCTTATAAACTCCTCATTCTCTCCCTTTTTCCTGCAACCTGAACAGGTCCTCAATCCTCGTCTCCAATCTCTTCTTCCAACTCTTCAAGCTTTTTAAAGTCACTTTCCTTAATTATGTCTATTCCCACAACGTGACCTGCCTGAGCTGCCAATTTTGAAACGAGCCTTGCATTAACTCCTCTCTTTCCAATAGCCAGCGAGAGCTGGTCGTCTGGAACAACAACCTCTACGCGGAGCTCCCCATTTTCATCCTCGTAAGCTTCAGACTGTATAACCTGAGCCGGGGAGAGAGCCCTTGCAACAAGCTCTGCGATGTCATCAGACCATCTGATAATCTCTATCTTCTCCCCTGAGAGCTCCTTGGATATGGGAAGAATCCTATTCCCCTTAACTCCAATACATGCTCCAACTGGGTCTATGTAATCAACTTTTGAATCAACAGCTACCTTAGCTCTGACTCCCGGTTCCCTTGCAACTGCCTTTATCTCAACCAAACCTTCCGCAACTTCAGGTATTTCAATTTCCATTAATCTCTTCAAAAACTTTGGATGAGTCCTTGAAAGAATTACGTAAGGAGGTGGATAATCATCCACTCTGCTTGGTTTTTTCCTGTTGTAGTGCTTGTAGTCAAAGACAACGTCGTAAATGAGAGCTCTAACTCTGTCACCAATTTTGAATCTCTCCTTGGTTATCTGCTCCTCTTTAGGGAGAATTCCAACAACCCTTCCTAAATCAACGATAATATCCCCGTTTCTCTTTATCTCCTTAACTGTTCCAGAAATGATGTCACCTATCTTTTCCTTAAAGTAGTCGTAGAGAGCTTTCCTTTCAGCCTCTGTAATCTTGTCGTGGATTACCTGAGCCGCTGCCTTTGCAGCAATCCTTCCCAACTCTTCAGTCTTTATCTCAACCAGAACCTCATCACCGGGCTTAATACTCTCTCCGAACTGCTTTCTTGCCTCCTCCAAAGAGATTTCGTGGTCCAGGTCCTTTACCTTCTCAACAACGACTTTCTTCTGGTATATACCAAACTCCTTGCCATCCTCACCTATCTTAACTACCAGGTTTCCCCTGTAACCAGCCTTCTTTGCTGCATTGATAATTCCAACTTTTACCGCTTCTAAAACGTCCTCCTTAGAGATTCCCTTTTCCCTGCAGAGGAGCTCTACTGTTTTGCTCAAACTTTCCATTTACATTCCTCCGTATTTACTTGTTAAAGAGTGAATCAATATCAATCCTTGCACTCTTAATATTTTCGTAAGGTATCTCTACCTCAGAGTTTCTTGAAACGTCGTGAATAGTTACTCCTCTTTCAGATGTTGAAACAATCTCACCCTTAAAATTCCTTTGATTATCCATAGGTTCTTGAGTCTTTATCTTTACAACAGTTCCTTTATGTCTTTCAAAGTCCCTCTGAGTTTTTAAGGGTCTATCCAGTCCAGGAGATGAGACTTCCAAGTTGTAGGAGTGGTGAATGATATCCTCAACGTCTAAAACAGTTCCTATTCTCTCACTTATCCACTGACAGTCAGAGATTGTTATTCCACCCCCCGGCCTGTCTGCATATATTCTTAAAACCCAACCTACAGGTTCCCTTACAAACTCAACGTCAACCAATTCAAAACCACCCTCCTCTAAAATGGGTAAAAGTAAATCCTTTACCTTTTCAACAACTTCCTGGATTTTCTCTTCCATGCTCAACCTCTGATTGGCTTTAAATAAAAAGGAGCGGTTCCGAAGAACCGCTCTACAGAAAGTATAAGTGCGATGAACACAGACAGCTTCTAACCGCCGAGATTAAATTTAGTGCACCCCACAATCCAAGGCAAATGGATGTTCTCGTTCAATACATGGTGGACACCCTGGAGTTTTTTAATATATTCCTCAAACTTCTCTACTGGAGTCTTATAACCAAGACCTTGATGAGGCCTAACGAAGTTGTAAAAGTTTAGATACCTAAATAACTTCCTGTTCATCTCATCAACTGTCGGCTCAGTCCCTTCTATCATCCACAGTTCCTTCTCCACCGTCTGTATGAACCTTTCAACATGTGCATTGGTCTTGGGAGACCT
>NZ_FXTM01000023.1 GCF_900182585.1 Balnearium lithotrophicum
GACTGAGCCGAAAGTTGATGAAATGAACAGGAAGTTATTTAGGTATCTGAACTTTTACAACTTCGTTAGGCCTCATCAAGGTCTTGGTTATAAGACTCCAGTAGAGAAGTTTGAGGAATATATTAAAAAACACCAGGGTGTCCACCATGTATTGAACGAGAACAATTTCTTGACTTTTGAGAAGTCGCACTTATTTTTCCCAAAAACTAACCCTTAAACTATCTGGAGCTAAATGGAAAAGGTATTAAGGACTTTAGAGTTCGACAAATTTCTCTTCGAGACTCAAACGTTTGCTAAGAGTGAAAGAGGTAAAAGGGCAGTCCTTGAGTTAAGACCTAAAACGGACCCTCATGAGGTTGAAAGGGAGATCTCCATAACTGATACGTTCGTTAAACTTCTTTCTGAAAGGAATGTTCCCTTAGAAACTTTCCCGGACATTTCAAATGTTGTTGAAAAGTTGAAGGTTCCTGGAGTTCTCCTATCTTCGGAAGAATTCCTAAACCTCTTAAAGGTATTAAACCAATCTACCGTTTTAAAAAATTTCTTTACCTCCCTTGAAGAAAGGTACGAGAGAATAAAGTGGATAGGAGAAAATCTACGGGATTTGAAGGAGCTCCGCGAGAGGCTGAACAGAACAATTGATGAAATGGGGGAAATTCTTGATTCAGCTTCTCCCAAGCTGAGGTCTATCAGGCGTTCAATACTCGTAACCTCCGAGAGGATAAAAGAGAAGCTCCAGTCAATAGTAAACAGAAACGAGGACTTATGCCCAGACAGGATAGTTACTGAGAGGGAGGGTAGATACGTCATCCTTGTAAAGCCCCACTTTAAAAAGAGATTTCAGGGAATAGTTCACGATAGGTCATCGTCGGGCCATACACTTTACGTAGAGCCACTCTCTGTTGTCTCTGATAACAACAAGTTGAGAGAACTTAGGAGTGAGGAAAAGGAAGAGATAAAGAGAATTTTGAAGGAACTCTCCTCACTGGCCTCAGAGTACCGGGAGGAAATTTCCAATAACTTCAGGATACTGATTGAAGTAGACAAACGTTATGCAGTTTCCTATATGAGCTTAAAATTAAAGGGAACAAAGCCTGAGATTGGAAGCTTTCTGAATCTAAGGGATGCTAAACATCCTCTTCTCCTCCTTTCAGGAAAGGAGGTAGTTCCCGTAGATATCAATCTCAGGAAGGGACTCGTCATAACTGGTCCTAACACTGGTGGGAAGACTGTAACCCTGAAAACAATAGGCCTTCTATCTCTAATGGTTCAAACGGGATTTCTCATCCCCGTAGCCGAAGGGAGCTCTGTAAGGTTATTTAAAAACTGGTTTGCAGATATAGGGGACGAACAGAGCATCGAACAGTCCCTTTCAACCTTCAGCGGGCACATAAGGAACATTTCGGAGATTTTAAGGGGCGCAGATGAGAACTCATTAGTCCTCCTTGATGAACTCGGAGCAGGTACAGACCCGATTGAAGGTTCAACGTTGGCCATTGCAATTCTCTCCTATTTAAAGAGAAAGGAAGTAAAAACGGTTGCTACAACCCACTTTACTCCGGTTAAGCTATTTGCATACAGGGACGACTACTACGACGTTGCTACAGTCCTGTTTGATGAAGAAACGCTAAAACCGCTCTACAAGCTTGCCTATGGAATAGTAGGCAGGAGTTATGCCCTGATAATTGCTAAAAGGTACGGAATTCCAGATGAGGTAATAGAGATTGCACAGGGGCTTCTGACGAGCGAGGATAGGTTAGCCGATGATATTCTTAAAGCCCTTGAGGAGGAGTACAAGAGGTTAGAGGAGGAAAGAAAGGAGGTTGAGAGGTTAAAGAGGGAATTGGAGGAGAAGAAGGAGGAGTTCTTTAGAAAGGAAAGGGAGTTAAGGGAAAGACTGAAGGAGGAGCTCTCTACGTACATTGAGGAGCTTGAGAGGAGAACAGAGGAGGCTTTAAGGGAGAAGGAGTCAGAGAGGGCAAGACAGAAGTTTAAAAAGGTCGTTGTAAGCGTACGAAATAGGGCCAACGTTCTCAGTGAGATAAAGCCAAAAAGGGAAGCAAAGGTTGGGGACACGGTTAAATTACTAAAGAGCGGAAGGAAAGGAAAGGTTGTATCGATAGATACCGGAAGGAAAACCGCCCTTGTTCAGATTGGCGGGTTAAAAGTTGAAGTGAAACTCTCTCAAATTGAGCCTGTTGATGAGGTCGAGGAGAGAAAGGAAAGGGTAAGTGTCAATGTTCAGAGGCCTGTTAGGTTCTTTCCAGAACTCAAAGTGTTGGGAATGAGAGGAGATGAGGCATTAAGGGCTGTTGAAAAGTTTTTGGACGATGCAAACCTCGTAGGTGTTAAAGAGGTAAAGATTGTTCACGGTTACGGCGAGGGGATTTTAAAGAGGTTAATCAGGGATTACCTAAAAGAGTTCCCTTACGTAAAGAGGTTTAGAGGAGGAAAACCTGAGGAGGGAGGAGACGGAGTAACGATTGTGGAGCTCTATTGATTCTCTCGTAACTCTTCCAACTTCTCTTTTACCTTCTTTAGAATCCCTTTTTTCTTGATTAGCTCTTTAACATAGTTCCTGTCAGGGAACGAAATGGCGTTGAAAACACACCAAACCTCACACGAAGTACATCCAACCATACACTGAAGAGGTCTTGCAACAACAGACTTTCTCCTTTCAAAATCGTAGTCAAAGACCTTCCTTCCGCAGCTTAAAAAACACATTCCGCATCCTACGCACTTACTTTCATCAATTTTGGGGTACCAATCAATCTCTTCCCTCGGTATTCCCCACCAATAGGCAAATTTTTCCGGTAACTGAAACATCTATTCCTCCGTAAAACAAATGGTAAAGCCCGGCGGAGCCGGGCAGATAAGTTACTCTCTTTTCCTTCTGCGAAGGGCTGCAAGTGGGAGAAGTCCTAACAGGTAGGAGAGAGCTCCTCCAATGCCTGCTGAAGGGGAGAGTGAACATCCACCGTTCCCTCCACCTCCGGCTGATGTGGCATTCGTTGAAGACCCTGTTGCACCAGTAGTTGTCTCTGGAGCTGGTTGTTCAGTTGGTTTAGCCAGAGCAACAGTTACGTCATTTGAATCTGCCCTTGAAGCCTGCTGTAGGGTAACAACGAGTTTGTCTCCTTTTACCTTTACATCCTTGAGAGCTCCAGATGGATTTGTAAATACCTTGTAGTCTGACGGAGAACCTACAGATGGGATAATTTCTAACGTACTTTCAGAACCAGTAAGGTTAACTACAAATGCCTGTTCAACCTCATAGCTGCTTGGAACGAATGACGTATTAACGTTATCTGAGGTTCCAGTCAATGGATTAATACCTGCAGCCTCCTTGGACCAGACGGCCTTGACGATGGCGTTTCCATCGTAGGATTTAACTTGAACGTCTGTCGGTGCAAAGTATGCAAGAGTAAGCTCCCTTAAGTCCTGTTCAGTAAAGTTACCCTCGTATCCCTCAATTGCGGCCTTTGGAACTTCAAAGACCGTTACACCGGGGACTGTATCGATGTGTGCATACTTTTTAATTGGTCTGTTGAACTTACCGTCAGGACTGTGGCAGTCCTCACACTGAAGAACGTGCATCGGGTCGTTAGCATAGGCTGCATCTCCACCTGTACGCTGAGGATTCGTACTTACAGGTGCAACGTTATGGCTCATTATGTATGAACCATCGTATATACCTAAATGGTAAACGTACTGAACGGTAAGGTCTGGGTGGTTTTCAAAGTAGCCAGGATACTCTTTCTCAATAGCATCCTTTAGTGCCTTTGCTGCAAAGGATATTTCATCTTTATTGTCTACAAACGGAGCCTCAGCCCACTCGTCCTTAACTATTTGCTTCGTTTCACCTGTTAACGGGTCGACTATTTGGTTAGGTAGAACGGACTTAACAACCCATCCAGTTGTGGCATTGGAATCGTCAAACTGAGGAACTCCGTTTACAAACCTTCCAACTATTTTCAGGCTTCCATCTTGGGGCAACAGTGCCTTAACTTCGGGTGGAACTTCAACATCATCACCGTACTTTCCTACGTAAGCCCAGAATACCATTCCGCCGGGAACTGCATATTTATTGTTCAAAGCCTTAGCAGGAATGTAGGGTTTGCCGTCTTTAAAGTAGATAAGTCCAAACTCGGCTTCAGGTCTATTTTCATCTGTTAAATCGAACGTTTTGGGGTCTACTTTAAAGACCATGTGAAGAATCCTATTGGGAATTGTCCTTCCGTCAGAGAGTCTCCAGTAAAGTTCTGCAATGGCATTTGCAGGCTTAATCATGAGCTTAGGAGGCTGACCCTTTCCAGGAATGTGAGGGAACCAGACGTAGTCTGGATAGAATGGAATTGTTGCATCGTGTTCTTCATCAAAGTTCCAGAATAGGTGTCCCTTTCCCTCCTCTGTTGTCCTTATGAGTGTTTGGATAACGCCGTTAAATTTCTGGGGAATGTGACATACTGTACAGTGAATCTTATCTAAGTGTTTCTTTTCAGCATCTCCAGGCCCAAATACTCCTGCGTGGTCAGCAAGGTAGTTTGTGTGACACTGTTTACACGTAACAGTTCCAGATAGGTCTGAACGAACGTTGAATCCATCTGTTCCTTTTGCAAGGTCGTGGGAGGGTATCAAAGCAGACGTTGAGGGATAGTACCCCTCTCCAATGTAGTCGTGGGGAACGGGCTGGTGACAGTCTGCACATTTCATTCCAGCCTCTGCGTGGACATCTAAACAAGGGACTTTTTCCCAAGTTCCATTATCTGGATTGTAGAATTCCGGTCTTTTATCCTTATCTATTACTTTGTGTGGAAGACCATCATCTCCAATTTCCGCTACATCTCCTATCTCCTGTGCTCTTTTGAAAAATCCTGGAGATGTAAGTATGTAGAGGTCCCCAAAGAGGCCTATGTTATCAAATGGAGTTATTTTTCCATCTCCATTAATATCCATTACACCAGCGTGACAGCGAGCGCAGGATTCGTTGGAACTTGAACCTATGAGTTTATGGAAGTTTTGAACAGCTGTTGCATTGTATGATACAGTCCAGTCATTATTTATTTTACCTAACCTTGCTCCAACTGTATCAGCCCAGCCAGGATGTTTCTTTTTCCAAGTAGTTAATCTTACATTTCCCAAATCATAGGAATATGCGTGACACATGAGACAGTCGTTGTCCCTCTCGTTAGGAACAACCTTATCTCCTGCTTTTGCATGGTAATCCCAAACTCCAAGTGTTCCATTTGTTAGGTTAACGAGGTAGTCACCATAGTAAATGCCACTTTGAAGAGCACTCTTAACTTCGTTAATGTCCATCTTGTCGAGTCTATTGTCCATCTGGTCCTTAAGTCCATATCCACCACCGGGGTGACAGATGGAGCACTTTCCGTTATTCCAGTCAGCAGTCGTAAAGTCAACGTCTAAAGGGTCTGTTGTTTTATACGGAGCGATGTGGAACATGTGTGGAACACTTCTCCTGTTGTACATTCCCCCGGGACCGTAGACGTTTTTGGGACCAAACCACTTAAGCCACAGCTTCGTTTGGTCCGCAGGTAAGCCGTTTGTAAATTGAGTATCCCCGTACTTACTGTAGTAGAGTTTGTAAACGTCCGATGTTAGTGTTGAGAGCCTTCCTTGTTGGGTGTGCCATCCCTCGTTGATGAAGTTCAGGTCGTGACACCCTCCACAGGACTTTTCGTAGCTCACCGGTAGATTTGACTGGACAGTTCCATTGTCGGACAGGATTTTGTTACCCAAAACGTCCTTTAAATCGACTGTTGGATGACCGTAGGCAGGTAGGTAGGACAATAAAGACATCATCACTAAAAGTTTCAGGTTCTGCCTCATTTTCCCCTCCTTTTCTGGTTATCAACTTAATTTATATTAATCAAATTTAGAAAAGTCAATATAGTTACTAATTTAATAAAAAAATATTTATAATTCAATATTTGCTTAATAGACAAAAACTAATCGTTTTTAATTCTCATAGACAACTGAAGACAATTTTGATTAAAAGTCTTAAAATGTTTCAATCAAAATAGAAGGAGTTAAAGATGGAAAAGGAAACTGTTATAAAGACAGAAAAGTTTGTAATGAAAACCTACAATAGATTTCCCGTCTCTTTTGTAAGAGGTAAAGGGTGTTGGCTCTACGATGAAAGTGGAAGAAAGTACCTCGATATGCTGGCAGGCATTGCAGTTTGCAACTTAGGGCACTGTCATCCTAAAGTTTCCGAGGCAATCTGTGAACAGGCAAAAACCCTTATTCACACCTC
The DNA here is from genome assembly GCF_900182585.1 of Balnearium lithotrophicum. Lineage (NCBI taxonomy): Bacteria > Pseudomonadati > Aquificota > Aquificia > Desulfurobacteriales > Desulfurobacteriaceae > Balnearium > Balnearium lithotrophicum. The sequence continues at coordinate 6,278 of NZ_FXTM01000023.1, forward strand.
CAACCTCTTCCACATAAAACCTCAGGCAGAGCTTGCAGAGCTCCTCTGTAAAAACTCCTTTGGAGATAAGGTTTTCTTCTGTAACTCCGGGGCGGAAGCAAACGAAGGAGCTCTCAAACTTGCAAGGAGGTACGGGACAGAAAAGAATCCTGAAAAGTACGAAATAGTAGCCTTTAAAAACTCCTTTCACGGAAGAACAATGGCAGCTGTAACAGTTACAGGACAGGGAAAGTACAGTCAGGGATTTGGCCCTATGATTCCCGGCGTTAAGTTTGCAGAGTTCAACAACCTTTCATCAGTTGAAAAAGTAGTTTCTGAAAGGACCGCCGGAATAATAGTTGAACCGGTTCAGGGAGAGGGAGGAGTTGTTCCAGCAGAAAAAGAATTCTTAGAGGGACTGAGGGAAATTTCGAACAGATACGATGCCCTCTTGATATTTGATGAGGTTCAAACGGGAATTGGAAGGACGGGAAGCCTTTTCGCCTACCAAAACTACGGAGTTGAGCCGGATATTATGACACTTGCAAAAGCCCTCGGAAACGGTGTTCCAATTGGGGCTATTGTTACAAAAGGGAAAGCATCAGAGGTTTTGAAGCCCGGACTTCACGCATCAACATTTGGGGGGAACTTCTTAGCAACAAGGGCTGGTGTTGAGGTTATAAAGACAGTGACAGAGCCAGGATTTTTAGATAGAGTAAGAGAGAAGGGAAGTTACCTGAGGAAGAGGCTTTCCGAAATTAAGGAGGAATTCCCAAACCTTATTTTGGAGGTAAGAGGACTTGGATTAATGGTGGGAGTTCTCCTATCAAAAAACTGTGGTCAAATAGTCATGTCAGCACTTGAAAAGGGACTTATTATTAACTGTACTGCTGGAAATGTTTTGAGGCTTGTTCCTCCTCTTGTAATTACTGAGGAGGAAATAGATTACGGAATGGAAATTCTCAGAGAGGTGCTGAAGGAAGATGAAAGTTAAGGAGTTGGACTATAGGTCCTCCCTTTTCTTTAAGTGCAGTAATGTCAAACAGGAAACAATTGTAGATGCACTGGATTTCTTTGTTGAAAGGTTAAAGAAACTTTCAATAGACCTTGATGGTGTATATCCCGGAGATGTATTTTCCCTTCCCTTTGCAATGTACATCTCAGACAGAACAGCAACTCCATTAAAAACAGAAAACTTTATAAAAAAAACTGACAAGCTCCTTTTGGTTTTCTCTGCCCTTCCCTTTGAGTTTGTTTCGGAAAAGTACATATCAGAAAAGACATCACTCTTTCGGAAAATAGCTCCCAACTCTCCTTCTCTCCTAATTCTATCTGAAAGAAACTTCAGGGGGGTTGATTTTCAGCTTATAAAGGGAAAAGTGGAAAGACTCTTTTCATACCAGTTTATAAGGGAAGCAAGGGAAAACTTCTTTTGGCCTACCGAAGGTGAGGTCACGGCCGTTTCTGAGAGGCTCTGGGAGCTTTCAAGGAAGGAACTCTCGAACTTCCTCAGGGCTAAGAGAATCAGGGATTCTGCAAGAAAGTACTTGAGGGATGAAGAGGTTGTAAATTTAAACCTCATTGACTCAGATGCTGAGCTTTCCCTATGGGAAAAGTTTAAAAAGGGAAACCTTGTAAAACCCTCCCTTAAAGGAAAGGGAGGTAAAGGGGAAAAAATTACCGTTGAAAAGCTGTTTCAGATAAGAGACCCCCACCTTTCATCAGCAGTAACTTCTGTTTTAGAGTACGTATCGCAGAGTATTGAGTACAGATTTCCAACCTACTTGGCCTATTCGAACGTTGAGATAACAGAGAGAAAGGGAGTTTTAATAGTTCCAAAGGTTACAGAGGAGCTAAACGGTGCAGATTTGAGGGTGGAGTTCATTGTCAGATTGGAAAAGATTAAAGAAAACTTAAAGAAAGTAAATCACTTGATTCAAAGTTCAATTGTAGAATTGGCAAAGGATGTATTTAAGAAGGATTTCTTCACTCCCCAGATTGATTCTTCCATTGATGAGAAGCTCAACAGGGGAAGCATATACCTGAGCTGGTACATTGATAGGGAGATGGCAGATAGAATAAATGAAAAAATTAACAGGAGATGGCTTTTAAGTAGACTGCTTTATAGAAAAAGAATAAAAACGGAGTTTCTTGAATTGATTAAACTAATTGAAAATTTCGAGTTCAACCTCGAAAATTTAGAACTTCTAAAGGCAAAACTGGGCAGTCTGTGGAGGAAAAACTCAAACCTATTTAAAGCCAAATCAAGGGAAATTTTCAGTGCAATTGAGAAAGGTAAACTCTGGCCCTTAGTAGCAATTTTCTCAGTCAAGGAAACTTCATTAAGGGAGCCTTTAGACTTTCTCATTAAGCTAAAAGGTTATGAAAACTACCACCATTTACTCTCTAATTTAGATACGTACTACACCCCCGTTTTAACAAAGAGAATTTACAGGCCAAACTGGGAAAGGGTAATAAGAGGAAAACTCTCTATTTTTTTAAAGGGAGAACCCTTAAATCCTAAGTCCTTCTCAACCTATGTTTTACAGACTGGAGATGGTAAGTTTTTGGGAACTCTTCCAAAGACTATATCCCACTACATATTGGCTAAGGAGAGACAGGGAAAAAGAGTGACCTGCAGGGAGCTCTACTTCGAACCTGACGTGTTCAGTGAGAACTCCTACTGGGTAGAAATCAAATGTCTCTAAGGGTCTCAAACCTTTCTGTTGAAGTAGAGGGAATAAAGCTTATAGAGGATATAAGCTTTGAGTGCAGAAGAGGAGAGAGAGTAGCTCTTGTTGGTGAAAGTGGAAGTGGAAAATCCCTTGCAGCACTTTCTGTTCTAAAGCTCCTTCCTCAAAACTTCAGAGTAAGTGGTACTGTAAATTCTGGGAAAAGGGACGTTTTAAAGTTGAAAGGGGAGGAGCTCCGTAATTTCCGCTGGAAGGAAGTTTCGATAGTCTTTCAGGACCCATCATCATCTTTAAATCCCCTAATGACCGTTGGAGAGCAGGTTGAAGAAGCTCTGGTTTATCACGGCTTCAGAGGAAGCAAAGAGGAGCTCAAGAATAGGGTTTTAGAGCTATTCAGACTGGTAAAAATACCAATGGCTGAAGAGAGGATAAATGCCTATCCTCATCACCTTTCGGGAGGATTAAAACAGAGGGTGGCAATCGCAATGGCTCTTGCCTGTAATCCAAAGTTCCTGATAGCAGATGAGCCTACAACTGCACTTGATGTTACAGTTCAGAGGGAGATACTCAGCCTTTTGGGGGAGCTCTCTAAAAAGGAGAAAATAGGCACTGTTCTTATTACACACGACATGGGAGTTGTAGAGGAGTTTTCAGAGAGAGTCTTCGTAGTCTATTCGGGATTTACAGTTGAGGAGGGAAGGACAAAGGACGTATTTAAAAATCCCCTCCATCCTTACACTGATGGACTCATAAAGTGCTCTCCAAGTATAGAAAGTGTGAAGGTAAAGGGAGAGCTCCAAACAATTCCCGGAAACGTTCCCGAACCGAGAAACCGCCCATCCGGTTGTCCCTTCCATCCAAGGTGTAAATTTAAAAGAAAAGTGTGCATTGAGCGAGTTCCACCACTTAAGACTTTTAAAGATAGGAAAGTTCGTTGTTTCTTTCCTCTAACTTGACTTAAGGTTAAACCTTATGGTTTAATAGTCCCATATCCTAAAAGAACACAGACAGCTAAGGAGCCACAATGTTTAAGAAGCTCTACGACTTTTTCAGCTCTGTAAAGTTAGCCATTTTCCTTCTGCTAACCCTTGCTGTTACTTCCATAGTTGGAACGATAATTGAGCAACAGCAGGACCCTGAGAAGTACCTCAGGGAGTACGGAGAAACTACATACAAAATTCTAAAGTTTTTGGGATTCACCGATGTCTATCACTCTTGGTGGTACATAACACTTCTGACGCTTTTAGCAGTTAACTTAATAGTTTGTTCAATCAAGCGGCTTCCTAAAATCTGGAAAGTAGCTATGAAGCCGCGAAAAACCCTTCCTCCTGGCTATGAGAAAGGACTAAAAATCTCAAACACTATAACGTTAAATGCAAATATTTCGGAACTAAAAGAAAAGCTGATAGAAGTTTTAAAAAGCTACAGATACAAAGCAGAAGTTTCCCTCGAAAATGATAGAGAGGTTCACATTTTTGCAGATAAAAACGTATTTTCTCGGTTTGGTGTTTACATTGTTCACCTTGGTGTTCTTATAGTCCTTATAGGTGGCTTAACGACGGCCTTGTTTGGATTCAGAGGTTATATGAACCTCGCTGAAGGGACGAAAAGTAATCTTGTTAGCTTCTTCTCCGGGCCAAAAATCATCGAACTTCCCTTTTACGTAAGGTGCAACAATTTTAAAATTGATTTCTACCCTTCTGGAATGCCAAAGGCTTACATTTCGGACCTATCAATCATAGAGAACGGAAAGGAAGTACTAAGAAAAACCATTAAAGTTAACGACCCGCTAAAGTATGAAGGAATTTATTTCTACCAAGCCAGCTATGGACAGGGGGAAGCTTTTTTAAAAATTGTCTCTAAATCAGGCCAAAGGATTATTGGTGTTGCCTTTGGCCAGCCTGTAAAGTTGGGAGAGAATACTTACTTGAGAATAATAAGCATAGATGGAAATACGATGACAATAGGAATAGAGTTCATAAGGAATGGAAAAGTTCAACCTGGAGTCATAAAACCCTTTGTCCTGTACAAAATTCCGGGGACGGATAAGTCTGTGGCAATGGTTGACTTCAAACCTGTATTTTACACGGGGCTTCAAGTTTCAAAGGACCCGGGAACTTGGATTGTTTGGACCGGTAGTACTATTTTGATTTTGGGACTCATAGTTGCCTTCTTTATTCCCCACAGGAGAGTCTGGGCAAGGATAGAGAAAAAGGAGGAAAATAGGGCAAGGCTCATTATTGGAGGACTTGCTAACAAAGGGAGTGAGGGATTGGCTACGGAAATTGAGGAGGTCTTAGGGGTGCTGAAGTCTTTATACTGTGAAAATACCCCTAAGGAGGATTAGAAATGGTTTCTTCAGTAACTCTCTTTAACGCAGGAATGGTCGCTTACTTCTTGGCATTCCTCTTTTACACAATTTACGCTTTCTCCAAAACAAACTGGTCGTCAAAGTTGGCCACAAGTTTTGCCTGGTTGGGAGTCCTTGTTCAGGGGGCAGGTTTTATTGTCAGAGGAATAGAGAAGGCTCACGTCAATATGGTTTCCGACTGGACAGCATTTTACAAGTATGCTCCCTTCACAAATATGTACGAGTCCTTAATGCTCTTTGGGTGGTCCGCTGTTCTGCTCTACCTAATATTTGAGTGGAAGTACAAGAACAAGGCATTTGGGATGTTTGTTGTTCCTCTGGCGCTGATAGGGGAGCTCTCAACCCAGATTTTAGGTTTCAGTGAAGAGGCTCAACCTTTAGTTCCAGCTCTTCAGAGCAACTGGCTCCTTTTCCACGTAGTAACAACGTTTATAGGTTACGCTGCTGCTGCCGTTAGTGCAGGTGTTGCTTATGCTTACTTCTCTAAGAGGAACGATACCACAAAATTTGACTGGGCTGTCATATTCTTAACAACCTGGTTCATCTTCTTCTTCATTATCTACTCGGCATTCCGGGAAAAATTCCCTCTCTATTTAGGAATCTCTGCCGTTGTAGCTTTACTGTTCTGCGGTTTTCTCTATCTGATAAAGAGAACGGGTATAGTAAACATACTTCCCTCAATAGAAGCCTTAGAACAGATAATGTACCAATCTGTTGCTGTTGGTTTCGTTTTTCTAACAATCGGAATTATCCTTGGAGCAGTTTGGGCTAAGTATGCATGGGGAGGTTACTGGTCCTGGGACCCAAAGGAAACTTGGTCTCTAATCACTTGGCTTGTATACGCTACCTACCTCCACGCCCGCTACATTAAGGGGTTGAGGGGTAAACCACTTGCATACTTTACAATTTTAGGATTTCTGAGTGTTATATTCACATACTATGGGGTAAACTTAATAATTCCTGGCCTTCACAGTTATGCTCAGTAGGGGGACTTAAAAAGTCCCCTTAATTCTTCTCTTTTAGATATCTATCTATTCCCTTTGCTGCTCTTCTACCGTCCCCCATGGCAACGATTACAGTCGAACCTCCCCTTATAACATCCCCTCCCGCAAATACTCCCGGTAAGTCTGTCATCAGAGTTTCAGGGTCAACAAGGACCTCTCCTTTCTTTCCTCTCTTTATCTCTTTAACACCGTCAACAACGACAGGATTTGGTCCTTGCCCTATGGCCATAACAACTGAGTCAACTTCAATAATGAACTCTGAACCCTCAACGGGAATAGGCCTTCTTCTTCCAGACTCGTCAGGTTCTCCGAGCTTCATCTTCACACACTCAATTCCCTTTATCCAACCGTTCTCTCCAACGAACCTTACAGGATTTGTTAATGTCTTGAATACAACTCCCTCTTCCTCAGCATGTTTTACTTCTTCAATCCTTGCTGGCATTTCCTCCTTTGACCTTCTGTATATTACAAAAACCTCTTCAACATCCTTCAGCCTTTTTGCAGTCCTTGCAACGTCCATTGCGGTATTTCCACCCCCTATTACCGCCAATCTCTTCCCCGTATATACCGGCGTATCAACTTCTGGAAACTTGTAACCTTGCATAAAAATAACCCTCGTCAGAAACTCGTTTGCAGAGTAAACGCCGTTAAGGTTAAGCCCCTCTATGTTCAGCATGTAGGGTAGTCCAGCTCCACTGCCTATAAATACAGCATCAAACTCCTCTAAAAGTTCGTAAATCGTTTTCGTCTTTCCGACAATAAAGTTCAACTCTATCTTTACTCCCATGTCCTGAAGGAACCTTAATTCCCTCTCAACTATCTCGTTGGGAAGCCTGAACTCAGGAATTCCGTAGACTAAAACTCCTCCAGGCTGGTGAAGGGCCTCAAAAATCGTGACTTCGTATCCCATTTTTATTAGGTCTGCAGCACAGGCTATTCCTGCAGGTCCAGAGCCCACTACAGCAACTCTCTTTCCCGTTTTCTTCTTAATTTCAATTTTTTCATAACCTATCGAGGCTTCATGGTCTCCTGCAAATGCTTCAAGGGCCCCTATGGCAACAGGAGTCCCTACCTTTCCTACAACGCATGCTCCTTCACACTGAATTTCCTGTGGACAGACCCTTCCACAAACCGAAGGTAGAATATTTTCCTCCTTTATTTTTCTTGCAGCTTCAACAAACTTTCCTTCCTCAATCAGCTTAATAAACTGAGGGATAGGAACATTTACAGGGCATGCCTTTACACAGGGTGAGTGTGGACACTGAAGACATCTCTTTGCTTCCTCCATTGCAAGTTGAGGAGTGTATCCCAATTTAACTTCCCTAAAATCCCTTATCCTTTCTTTAGGGTCTCTTTCTGGTACTGGAACCCTTTCTTTTATTATTTCCCTCTTTGCCATTTCTAACTCCCGCGACAACCACAGTGTTTTCTCTGAAATTCCCTCATTGCCAACTCTTCCTTATCCTTAAACATCCTCAATCGGTTCATAAGTTCATCGAAATCGATCTGGTGAGCATCAAACTCGGGACCGTCAACACAGGCAAACTTGACCTCTCCCCCAACAGTTACCCTACAGGCTCCACACATACCGGTTCCGTCGACCATTATGGGATTAAGTGAAGCAATTGTAGGTATTCCGTAATCCTTAGTCAGTTCAGCTACAGCCTTCATCATTGGAACAGGACCAGCACATATCACTCTGTCTATCTTTTCTTCCTTCTCTATGAGGTTCAGGAGAGCATCAGTTACAAGTCCCTTCATTCCGTAAGAGCCATCGTTCGTAGTTACAATAACCCTGTCAGAAACCACGCTCATCTTGTCTTCCCAGAAGATTAAGTCCTTCCTTCTAAATCCCATTATCGTTGTTAGTCTGTTCCCAGCTTCCTTTACACCTAAAGCTATGTGGTGGATAGGAGCTAACCCTAAACCTCCTCCTACTGCGACTACATGTCCCCATTTTTTTATCTCTGTAGGCCTTCCAAGAGGACCAACAACGTCCCTCAAGGAGTTCCCTTCATCAAAGCAGGACATGTGAAAGGTGCTCTTACCAACCCTCTGGACCATAAGGGTTATTGTCCCATCCTCTGGGTCCTTATCTGCAATCGTTAATGGAATTCTCTCCCCCTTTGCCGTAACCCTTACAATTACAAACTGTCCTGGCTTTGCCTTTTTTGCAATGAGAGGAGCCCTTACAACAAATTCATCTACATTTTCTGCAAGTTCTTTCTTCTTTAGTATTTGGAACATTTCTACCTCTGATTGTACTTTATTAATTTTCTGTTAAAGTTTATTAAAAATTACTTTAAAACTTCAAGGGGTTGAATGTGGTAAGTCCTATTTTTATAGACTCTGTTTATATCAAAGTAAAGTCCACTTCTATGCCAAACCCCTGAAGTTCCTGCCGTTCCTATGATTTCTCCCCTTTTTACAATCTGATTGGGCTTAACAAAAACTTTATCAAGATTTGCATAAATACTTTGGTAGTTGTCGGGATGTTGAATTATTACAAGGTTTCCATAGGCCTTTAAGAGCTTACTGTCCTTTCCTGCAAACTTTACAATTCCTGTTTCAGCAGCTTTAACGGGAGCTCCCGGTCTACTCAGAATAAAAATTCCTGGATAACCATCCTCTCTGACTGTTGTATCCACCTTTCCGTCTAATGGAAATCTAAACTGGATAGGTCTATTTAATTTAAGAACGTCCTTGTAACCTATTAGGATTTTAAGTCTCTGTCCAGGTCTCAAAATGTAAGGTTTCCTGAGCCTGTTTATCCTTATGATTGTTCGTGGTGAAACGTGAAATCTCTTTGCAATACGTAGGACTGAATCCCCTCTTCTTACCCTGTAGTACTTATAGATTGGAACCTTCGTCAATCCGTTAGGAACGAACTTTTTACTCTTTGTATTCCTACTGGAAGTCTTCTTTAACAGACTGTTGTGGCTCTTTACTTTCACAGGAATTTTCAATTTTTGACTAACGTATATAGTACTTCTTCTTAGCCTGTTAATCCTTTTTATTTTAGAGATTGGAACTCCGAATTTCTTAGATATCTTGAGGAGAGAGTCTCCCCTTTTTACTCTGTAAGTTATGTACTTGACCGTTTTCCTGACTCTTTTTTTTCTTGGTATCCTTAACTTCTGACCAACGTATATGGTGTTTCCTCTAATGCCATTTATTCTCTTAATTTCAGAGACTGAAACTCTGTACCTTTTGGCAATTTTCCCTAAGGTATCACCTCTCTTTACCCTGTAAATTACATCAGCATTGGATTGAGAGGTAAGAAATAGAAGGCTAATAAATAATAGAAAAATCCTCATATTCTCCTCTTGGTTCTGTGAAGGAGTATTCTATACTCTCAACCTTTGCAAAGAATGGACCTTCCCAAAGGGAATTTAAAAGCTCCCTCAATCTATCCTCATCTCCCTCTGCATAGACCTCAACCCTTCCATCTGGAAGGTTCCTGACAAATCCAGTTAATCCCAATCTTTTAGCAATTCTCTTTGTGAAAGCCCTATAACCAACTCCCTGAACTCTACCAGAAACGAGTGCGTGAAGAGCCCTTACAGCCAATTTTCAATTTCCCCTATTTGATTTAGAGTAGTCCTAAACCCTAAGTCTACTAATTTTTCTAACTCTGAGAAGTCAAAGGGACTTGAGTCTATTTTGTGGTTAATGACGATATCGCAGTACTTTAACCTACTCTCTTGGTTTTCTATGACGCTACTCAAGGAGGAACGGTAAGTAACCTCTAAAAGGGATTTGGGGTTAAATTCCCGAGATGGAAAGTTAACGTTTGAACAGATGTTAATCTCAGCTCCCATAGACTTTGTAACCTCTGCCGGCAAACAGTTCCTGAGTCCTCCATCTACGTAGTAGTTATTTCCAAGCCTCCAGGGAGAGAAAATCGGTGGCGCACTGCACGATGCTGTAACGAAATCTGCGGAGCTCCCCTCAGTCTTTACCTCAAGCTTCAACGTTTTGAGGTTTACAACTGTAACTGCAAAGGGAATCTTGAGCTCACTTATATCCGGATTTCCCGTTAAATCTGTTAGGAGATTGTACAAACCATCAAGGGAAAAGAACCCTCCCTTTAAACTCGGCCTTGCAAGTTTCCTCCAGGATATTTCCTTTCCCAACCTTTCCATTTCTTTTAAGGGCATTCCATAAGCATAGAGGAAACCTACAAGAGCTCCAGCACTTGAACCTGATATGTAGGAAGGGGAAAGTCCCTTATACTCCAAGGCCTTTAGAAAACCTATATGGGCAGCTCCCTTAACGAAGCCGCCCGAAAGGGTTACACCTATTTTCATTAAAACTCTAACTCGTCACCTGGATTCAGAATTTGAACGTTTACTCCACGGGCTTCGGCCAACTTTTTAAAGTCATCAGGTTCAGCATCTATTATTGGCCATGTTTTAAAGTGCATTGGAATAGCAATCTGCGGTCTAACCATCTCTGCGGCAATTGCAGCATCCCTTACATCCATTGTAAAGTTTCCACCAATTGGGAGGAGAGCTGCAAATATTTTCTCGTACCTTCCAAGGAGCTCCATATCAGAGATTAATCCAGTATCGCCTGCATGGTAGATGTTCCTTCCCTCAACCTCAATGACCATTCCACACGGAGTTCCGAGGGTAACTACACTGTTATCCTCAATTACGGAGCTACCGTGAGCCGCTGGCACTAACTTCACCCTACCAAACGGAAACTTAAAACTTCCGCCTATGTGCATTGCATGTACGTTTTCAACTCCCTTTAAGCTGCAGTACTGACAGACCTCAAAAATACTTACAACTGTAGCACCTGTTCTTTTTGATAGCTCAATGGCATCGCCCAAGTGGTCTCCATGCCCGTGGGTTACAAAGATGTAGTTTAGTTCATTAAAATCCTCTGGCTTTGCAACGTTCCAGGGATTTCCTGTTAAAAAAGGGTCAATCAAAGCCTTCAATCCGTTTCCTTCTATGTAAAATGCTGAATGTCCCAAGTACCAGAGCTTCGCCACCTCTCCCCTCCTTAAAGAGACTTAATTATCTGTGGAATTTTCGTTCTGAGTCTAAACCTTGTTCTACCGTAAAGAGGATTGTTCTTCGCAATTACAATGAGGTACGTATCGTTTACAAGTTTATAAACAAAAATAACAAGGTTTTTAGAGAAAATTATTATTTCCTCACTAATCTCCTTTTCTTCAGTTGCATCCTGAATGGAGCGCTCTATTGATTTAACAGGGTTAACAAGCTGAGTGGCAATATCCTCTGGGTCAACGGTAATTTCATCCTTGGAGTACTTGTGAACAATTATTCCATCCTCATCTATAATGACTGCCGATTCAACTTCCGGAACTTCATCCACAAGTTTTTTAACAATTTCCTCGCTCACCTGCTCCCCCTTAAATCAATCCCCTCTCTATTAAAAGCTCTGCAATTTGTACAGCGTTAAGGGCTGCTCCCTTTCTCAAGTTATCACCTACAATCCAGAGATTCAATCCATTCTCTATTGTATCATCTTTTCTTATTCTTCCAACTAAAACGTCATCCTTACCTGCAACATCTATTGGAGTGGGATAGATTAAGTTCTCAAAATCGTCCATCACCTTCACGCCGGGAGCTCCCTCCAGAGCCCTTTTTGCCTCTTCAACACTTATAGGTTTTTCAAACTCAATATTTACAGACTCGGAGTGCCCTATAAAAACAGGAACTCTAACACAGGTAGGAGAAACTCTTATTGAATCGTCGTGCATTATCTTTCTTGTCTCATTGACCATCTTAAGTTCTTCCCTCGTATATCCGTCGGGGAAGAATTTGTCTATGTGAGGAACACAGTTAAAGGCAATCTGCTTGGGAATTTTTTTTGGAGGGGGAACAGGTTTTCCCTCGAGAACCGCTCTTGTCTGTTCCTTTAACTCCTCTATAGCTTGAGCTCCAGCTCCAGAAACTGCCTGGTACGTTGAAACTACAACCCTTTTGATTTTTGAAATATCATGGAGGGGTTTTAGTACAACAACCATTTGAATAGTTGAACAGTTAGGATTTGCAATTATCCCCTTGTGCCAGTCAACGTCCTCCGGGTTTACCTCAGGAACCACCAAGGGAACGTCCGGTTCCATTCTAAATGCAGAGCTATTATCAATAACAACAGCTCCCCTCTTAACAGCTTCAGGCGCAAACTCCTTACTTCTATCACCTCCAGCTGAAAAGAGGGCTATATCAACTCCTTCAAAGCTCTCCGGTTTAAGCTCCTCTACGGTCCACTCCTTTCCCTTAAATCTCACCTTCTGTCCAGCTGAACGAGCCGAAGCTAATGGAACCAATCTCTTAACGGGAAAATTCCTCTGTTCTAAAACCTTTACCATTTCTTGACCAACGGCCCCTGTTGCACCTACGACTGCCACTACATACTCTCTCATCTCTTTCCCCTATCCGATTCTAATTTCTTCAGCAATCAAATCTCCCATTTCCTCAGTTGAAACCAACTTACACCCTTCCGAGTAAATATCCTTAGTCCTGTATCCCTTTGCTAAAACGCTCCTGACGGCTTTATCTATGGCCTCTTCGACCTCAGGCATGTTAAAAGAATACGTAAACATCATCCCTGCAGAGTTAATTGTAGCTATTGGGTTGGCAATATTCTGGCCTGCAATGTCTGGAGCTGAACCGTGGATTGGCTCATAGAGGCCTATCTTTCCGCCTATTGAAGCAGAAGGAAGCATTCCAAGGGAACCGGTAAGCATAGCACAGGCATCAGAGAGGATATCACCAAAAATGTTTGTAGTTACAATAACATCAAACTGTTTAGGCCATCTGATTATCTGCATAGCTGCATTATCAACGTACATGTGGTTAAGTTCAACATCCTGGTATTCCTCATGGACTTTTTCAACAACCTCTCTCCAGAGAACGGTTGCCTCAAGTACGTTCGCCTTATCCACACTTGTGACCCTTTTATTCCTCTTTCGGGCTACCTCAAAAGCAACCCTTGCAATTCTCTCCACTTCATGCTCGTAGTACCTTAGTGTGTTTATTCCTACCCTCTCATCACCATCAACAAAAATTCCCCTTGGAATTCCAAAGTAGATTCCACTTGTAAGTTCCCTAACAACCATAATGTCAACGCCCTTTACCACTTCGGGCTTTAACGTTGAAGAGTCCAAAAGTTCATCGTAGAGTTTTGCCGGCCTTAGATTTGCAAAGGCATTTAAGAGTTTTCTCATTCCAAGGAGAGCTCTCTCAGGCCTTATTTCAAAGGGAAGGTTGTCCCACTTTGGTCCCCCAACCGCTCCTAAGAGAACAGCATCTGAAGAAAGTATTACTTCCTTAGTTTCATCGGGAAAAGGAACTCCAAACTCATCTATAGCTGCTCCACCAATCAAAGCATACTTATAGTTAAGCTTTATTCCAAATTTCTCTGAAACGGCATCCATAACCTTTACGGCCTGTTTAACTATTTCCGGTCCAATCCCATCTCCCGGAAGCACTGCTATTGTAAACTCTCTCTTTTCCAATTTACCCTCCTAAAGCCCCAATTTCTTCTTGGCATACTCCATTAATCCACCGGCTTGCATTATCTGTCTTATATCCTCAGAAATAGGATTTGCCTTAAACTCTGTTCCCTTTGTTACGTTTTTGATAACTCCGGTTGATGGGTCTATCTCAACAATATCACCTTCCTCTATGCCCTCAACTGCCTCCGGTGATTCAAATATGGGAAGTCCAATGTTAATAGCATTTCTATAGAAAATTCTCGCGAACGACTTTGCAATTACCGCAGAAACTCCAGCTGCCTTAATTGCAATGGGAGCGTGTTCCCTTGAAGAACCGCATCCAAAGTTCTTCCCGGCAACTATTATGTCTCCCTCCCTTACTTTCTGAGGAAACTCAGGGTCTGCATCTTCCATTACGTGCTTTGCTAATTCCTTTGGGTCAGATGTATTGAGATATCTTGCTGGAATAATTTCATCAGTATTGATGTCATCTCCAAATTTAAAAGCTCTTCCTTTAAACACTTTTTCCATTCTACCTCCTACGGAAAACTTTGTTTCTGGAATTGTAAAATCCTTTGTTATTTTTATCAACTTTATTATGAAGTATTAGAGCTGGAAGGAAATTATTGGCGGGAAAATAAAATGGAGCGGGCGACGGGATTCGAACCCGCGACCCTCAGCTTGGAAGGCTGATGCTCTAGCCAGCTGAGCTACGCCCGCTCTTTGTGTCTAAGAAATATAGGTTTCAATCTCTCAATGTCAAGTTAGTTGGTTGCGGGGGCGGGATTTGAACCCGCGACCTCCGGGTTATGAGCCCGGCGAGCTACCGAACTGCTCTACCCCGCGTCAGTGGTGGAGGGGGCAGGATTCGAACCTGCGTAGGCGTAAGCCGGCGGATTTACAGTCCGCTGCCTTTGACCACTCGGCCACCCCTCCACGTATGGTGCCGGCTGAGGGAGTCGAACCCCCGACCTGGTGATTACAAGTCACCCGCTCTAGCCAGCTGAGCTAAGCCGGCACATCGTGGACGATGGATAATATAGGAGGATTAAACGCTATGTCAAGAGGTTGTTCTCGTTCAATACATGGTGGACACCCTGGAGTTTTTTAATATATTCCTCAAACTTCTCTACTGGAGTCTTATAACCAAGACCTTGATGAGGCCTAACGAAGTTGTAAAAGCTTAGATACCTAAATAGTTTCCTGTTCATTTCATCAACTGTCGGCTCAGTCCCTTCTATCATCCACAGTTCCTTCTCCACCGTCTGTATGAACCTTTCAACATGTGCATTGGTCTTGGGAGACCT
>NZ_FXTM01000024.1 GCF_900182585.1 Balnearium lithotrophicum
GCCTCATCAAAGTCTTGGTTATAAGACTCCAGTAGAGAAGTTTGAGGAATATATTAAAAAACTCCAGGGTGTCCACCATGTATTGAACGAGAACAGCTCAGGAGGATAGAGCGCGAGATTCCTAATCTCGAGGTCGCAGGTTCGAATCCTGCCGGGCGCACCATTTTTTTTATTGTTGACTTTTTTTTAAGTTCCAATAGAATTCCCCTTGCACAAAAGGGTAAATTCAGGAGGTTTTACTATGGCTGGACTTGATGAATTGATGAACGTAGTTAAGGAAAAGTACATTAAAAAGGATATTCCCGAGTTTAGAGTAGGAGACACAGTAAGGGTAAACGTTAAGATTAAGGAAGGGGACAAGGAGAGAATCCAGGCCTTTGAAGGAGTGGTTATCAGGAAGAGAGGCTCTGGAACAGATGCAACCTTTACTGTAAGAAAAGTTTCTTACGGAGTGGGTATTGAGAGAACGTTTCCTCTATACTCACCTGTAATTGAAAGCATCGAAGTTCTCAAGAGAGGTATTGTAAGAAGAGCAAGACTCTACTACCTCAGAGAGAGAAGGGGTAAAGCTGCAAGAATCAAAGAGAAAAAAGAGTGGATGACAAAGAAGTAATTATCCAGATAGAAAAGAGCCTATGGAAAAAGGGTTACAAAAACGTAGCAGGGGTTGACGAAGCGGGAAGAGGGCCTTTAGCGGGTCCCGTAGTTGCTTCTGTAGTAATCTTCCCGCTGAACGTTAACCCTTTTTTATTTAAGGATTCAAAAAAATTAAACGAAAGGGAAAGGAAGAGGTTCTTCTATAGAATACTTGAGGAAGCTAAAGCAGTTGGTGTCGGTTTTGCAGATTCTACAGAGATAGATGAGATAAACATCTACCAAGCAACGCTCCTTGCGATTAGGAGAGCTCTCTCCTCAATTTCCATAAAGCCTGATTTTCTAATTACAGACTACATAAAGCTCCCTGAGTACTCAAACTCTATACTTCCCATTCCAAAGGGCGATGAGAGAAGCTTTTCCTGTGCCTGTGCAAGTGTCGTTTCTAAAGTTGTTAGGGATTACATAATGGAGGAGCTCTCAAAACTCTTCCCAGAGTACGGGTTTGAAAAGCATAAGGGATATCCAACAAAGTTTCACATATTAAAAATAAGGGAATTAGGAATAACACCGATTCACAGGAGGAGCTTTGGAAGGGTCAAGGGAGAGAGGGAAGGAAGGGGAAAGAATAGCTTCCCACTATCTTGTGAAGAAAGGTTACTCTATTATAGAGAGAAACTTCAGGAGCTCCTACGGTGAAATTGACATAGTAGCCTTCGACCCAAGGGATGGTACGTTGGTTTTCGTTGAGGTAAAGCTCCGTTCCAGAGATTCCATGGTGCCCCCATTAGAGGCAGTGGACTACAGAAAGAGAAACAGACTGAGGAAAACGGCTCTGAAGTTTATCTCTGAGAAAAAAATCAATTTTGACTCTCTGAGGTTTGACGTAATTGGAGTAAGTTTGGGAGAGGAAACGGAAGTAGAACATATAATTAACGCATTTTAAATCCCTTTGTTGCTATAATTTGCCAGCTGTATATATTAAGGCTTAACCGTTTCAGGAGGTTTTGTTTTGGCTAAGATGAGAGTTCACCAGCTTGCAAAAGAATTAGGTATGACCTCAAAGGAGCTCATACAAAAGTTAAGGGAAGAGCTTGATATAAGCGTTAAAAGTGCTCAATCAAGTTTGGACGAGAGACAGGTCAGGATAGTAAGGGAGTTTATTCAGCCTGTTGAGGTCGTTAAGGAGGAAAAGAAAGAGGAGGTTAAGGAAGCTCCTCCAGAAACTGTAAAGGCAGAGGAAAGAAAAGAGGAGCAAAGGGTTGAGGCTGTTGAGACTCAACCTAAAGTGGAGATTAAAGAGGTAGAGGAGAAGAGGGAAGAGAAAGTAGAGGAGAAGAGAGAGGAAAGGGAAGAAAAGAGGGAGGAGAGAAAACAGGATAAAAAATCTGAAGTCAGGATTCTCTCCCCAGAGGAACTTGCAAGGAGAAGAAGGAAGCGTAGACCTTTCCATAAGAGAAGGGAAAGGGAAGAAAGAGCTGGTGAGAGACAACCAAGACAGAGAAGGGAAAGAGGAGAAAGACCTCGCAGGGAAGGAAGAAGGCCGGAGAGGACTGAGAGGAGAAGAGAAGAGAGAAAGCCTGTAGAGGAAAAGGTTACAAGGGAACAGCTTGAACAGCTTATCGCTTCAACTAAGGAATCGAGAGAGAAGGAAAAGCCCAAAACTCACGAGGAGATTTTAGCAGAGAAGAGGAAGGAGAAGAAGGAACTTGAGGATCAGAAGAAGTTTGAAGAGCTCATGAGGAAGATAGAGGAGAAGAACAGGGCCAAGAAGAAGAAGAGGAGGAAGAAAAAGGAGAAGGAAGAGGTTAAGGAGGAAGTTCCGTTTGAGGAGCTCTCCGAAGAGGAGCAGTTACAGAGGTTAATTGAGGAGGAGGAAAGGGCAAAAACAGTTGTAATACCTGAAGTAATTTCTGTTAGGGAGTTTGCTGAAAAGTTGGGCGTTGAGCCTAACCAGTTACTTCAAGACTTAATAGCCCTTGGAAAGTTTGTTGCGATAAACCAACCTATCGACTTTGAAACTGCAAGTAAGGTTGCTGAGAAGTATGGAAAGGTCGTTAAACTTGAGGGAGTTGAGGAGGAAGAGGAGAAGGCATTAGAGGCCGAGCTTGTAGAAACGCCGGATAGAGAAGAAGAGTTAGAGCCGAGAGCTCCCATCATAACAGTAATGGGCCACGTTGACCACGGAAAGACAACCCTCCTTGACTACATAAGGAACACAAAGGTTGCTGAAAGGGAAGCCGGTGGAATTACACAGCACATCGGTGCGTCCGTAGTTGACATCGATACGAGTGAGGGTAAGAAAAAACTTGTATTCTTAGACACTCCCGGACACGAAGCCTTTACCGCTATGAGGGCCCGTGGAGCTCAGGTTACAGACATTGCCGTTTTGGTCGTTGCTGCAGACGATGGCGTCATGCCCCAAACGGTAGAGGCAATAAACCATGCAAAGGCAGCAGGAGTTCCTATAATCGTTGCTATAAACAAAATTGACAAGCCTGGAGCAAATCCGGAAAGGGTTAAGCAGGAGCTGACACAGCACGGACTTATCCCTGAGGATTGGGGTGGAGACACTGTAATGGTACCAGTTTCTGCTAAAACTGGAGAGGGAGTCGATGAACTCCTTGAGATGATAGCACTCCAGGCAGATTTAATGGAGCTAAAGGCAAATCCAAACAAACCTGCAAGGGGTGTTGTGTTAGAGGCTAAACTCGATAAAAAGAGGGGGCCTGTTGCAACACTGCTTGTCCAAAGTGGAACGCTAAAGGTGGGGGATGCGATAGTTGCAGGGCTCTATGCTGGAAAGATAAGGGCAATGTTTGATGATAAGGGAAGGCCAGTTAAAGAGGCTGGTCCTTCAATGCCCGTTGAGGTATTAGGTCTTGAGGATGTACCGCTTGCAGGTGATAAGTTCTACGTAGTTGAGAGCTTAGAGAAGGCAAGGGAGATAGCCCAGAAGAGGCAGGAGCTTGCAAGACAGTCTGCCCTTGAGAGGGAAAAGAGGATAAGCTTAGAGGACCTCTTTAGCCAGATGAAGTCTGGAGAGGTCAAGGAGCTCAACGTTGTTCTCAAGGCAGATGCACAGGGTTCTATTGAAGCAATTAGGAAATCATTGGAGGAGCTCTCAACGGACGAGGTCAAGGTTAACGTAATCCATGCAGGAGTTGGTCCCATAACTGAAAACGACATAATGTTGGCTGCAGCCTCAAATGCAATCGTTATAGGGTTCAACGTAAGGCCAGATTCTGCTGCACGTAAAGCTGCAGAGAGGGAAAAGGTTGATGTGAGAACTTACAGGGTCATCTACGACATAGTTGATGAAGTTAAGAAGGCTATGCAGGGTCTATTGGAGCCAGAGGAGAAGGAGGTTTACTTAGGCTCTGCTGAGGTTAGAGCTACATTTAAGGTTCCAAAAGTTGGAACGGTTGCAGGTTGTTACGTAAGGGACGGAGTAATAAGGAGAAATGCAAACGTAAGGCTTGTAAGGGACGGTGTTGTTATTTACGACGGAAAAATCGCGTCCCTAAAGAGGTTTAAGGAGGACGTTAGGGAAGTTCAGGCAGGTTACGAGTGTGGTGTGGGACTTGAAAATTTCAACGACATAAAGGTCGGGGACATTATAGAGTGCTATACTATTGAAAAAGTTCAAAGGGAAGTTTAATGGAAAAAGCTAAGAGGGATTTAAGGGAAACTTACGATAAGTACTTAAAGGAGGGCCTCTCAAAAGAGGAGGCTCTCTCTAAAGCAATTTCAGAGGTTAGGGAGAGGCACGAAGAGGAGAAGTTTAAGAGGGCTTTAGAGGAGTTTCTAAAGGAGATAATTGACTCCTACAAACTTGAGAACTTAGCCGAGGCTGACCCCGTAATGGCTCTCGTAGAATCTGCCTACGCCGAGTGGGAAATACTGTGGCCAAAAGTTAAGAAATTCTTTGAAGGAAGATAGTTATGCTCCTTTCAGTCTGCCCTAATCCTTGTCTTGACGTCTACTACTACACAGACGTTTTAAAGGAGGACGATACAAACAGGGTTGAGAATCCCCTTATTTCCCCCGGTGGGAAGGGAGTAAACGCAGCAAGGGTCGTTTCAAGGTTTTCTGAAAACTCCTACTTAGCCTTACCACTTGGAGGATGCATAGGAAGGTGCGTAAAGGAACTCTTGGAAAGTGAAGGGGTTACATCAATTATCGTTGAAACGAAGGGAAAAACGAGGGTTAACACGATTTTGGAGCAGAGGGCAAAGGGAAAGCACATCCTGATAGCCTCAAGGGGAGCTCCTCTTTCAGAAGAAGAAAGGAAAAAGTTAAAGTCAATAGTATGTAAGTCCTGCAGTCCAAAGGTTCTAATCTTAGGAGGGAGCGTTCCCCCTTCACTTCCAGATACCTTCTACGGAGAGATTGTTGAAGAGTTTAGGGGAAGCAAAACAAAAGTTATTGTTGATGCAGACGGAGAGCTCCTGAGAAAGGCAGTTGAGAAAGCTCCCTTTGCAGTAAAACCAAATAAGTACGAACTTGAGAGGCTCGTTGGATTTCCACTCTTTTCAATTGATGACGTTGTAAAGGCATCAAAGAAGGTAATGGAGTTTGGTGTTGAGGTTGTTATAGTTTCGTTGGGTGAGCATGGAGCCCTCTGTGCATCAAGAGAGGGTATTTTCAGGGTGATTCCTCCCAAGGTTGAAGTAAAAAATACCGTTGGAGCAGGGGACTCTTTGGTCGGAGGATTTGCTTACTCCATCTACAGCGGAAAGTCCGTAGTTGACTCCGTCAAGTTTGGAGTTGCCTGTGGAACTGCAACTGTAATGGAGGAAGGAACGAAACTCTGTAATCCTAAGAGGGTTTTGGAAGTACTGAATAGAACGAAAGTAGAGAGAATATAGTAGGAGCTCCTTAGAGCTCCTAAATCTCATCCCACCCTTCAACGGCGGAAGCCTGGTTGTAACTCGTTACGGTAGCCTCAAAGAAGTTTGCTTTAACGTTTCCCTCACCACCTACATCTGCAATTCTCTCTAAGTGTTCATAAGGATTTGGCCTATCAGGGAAAATAGGCTCAAGGCCTAGTCTCTTAAGTCTATCGTTGGCAATATAGTACGTGTAGTCCTCTATCGATTTTTCGTTCATTCCCAAAATGTTGTTCCCTATAACCTTTTTGCTGAACCTCTGTTCCTGGTCAACGGCAATCTTAAACATCTCGTAAACCTTATCCTTGGGTAGGTACTTTTTAAAGTTTTCATCCGTTAAGTCCTTTAAGAAGTGCTCAAAGAGAATTACGTGTGTAAACTCATCCCTGTTTATGTACCTTATTATGTCCGCCGTTCCCTGCATCAAGTTCCTTGAAGCAAGGTTGTAGAAGAACATAAACCCGTTGTAAAAGTAGAGACCCTCAAGGAGGTAGTTTCCTATGAGAACCTCTCCATAGTTCTCCATTGTCGGTTCCTCTAAAAACTTCTGATAGATGTCGGCTATGTACTTGTTCCTCTCAAAGAGAATGGGGTCCTTTCTCCACCAGTAGTAGACCTCCTCCCTCTTTTCAGGTGGAACTACGGACTCAATCGTATAGCCGTAGCTCTGTGAGTGAATGGCCTCCTGGTAGGCATGGATTGAAAGGTCAATGGTTATTTCAGGAGCCTTCACGTAGGCTGCAATGTTTGGAATGTTCGTTGTCTGAATTGAATCAAGGAAGACTAAGAAGGAGAGTATCTCATCGTACGCCTGTCTCTCATCGTCTGTAAGTTCCTTGTAGTCCTGAACGTCCTGTGTAAGATCAACAGTTTCAGGAATCCAGAAGTTTGCCATCATGGCCCTGTACATTTTGGGAGCCCATTCGTACTTGATTACGTTCAGGTTAAAAATGTTTGTCGTATCTCCGTAGAGAATTCCCCTCTTTGCAGGGTCGTCGTTACCGTTTGGATTGAATATTGGCCTTGGCTTCATTAGCTCTTTCCTTACATCGGACATCTCTTCCTCCCTCTTAGTTTGCACAGGCTATGCACTCCTCCTTCTTGGAGAGCTCTCCCTGGCTGTCCTTCTGAATGGTTCTAACGTAGTAAATTGTCTTAACTCCCTTTTTCCAAGCGTACATAACGGTTTCGTAAATGTCCTTAGCCCTTATCCCTAAGTTGAGGTTGAAGAGGAGCTCCATAGAGATACCGCTGTCAACCCACTTCTGAATTGTGGATATAACGTCTATAACTTCCTTCTGGTCCATGTACTTACTCTCCCTGTAGAACCAGAACCTCTCCTTTATGTAGGGTGGACAGATTGGAACTGCCTGCTTCTGGTTCTTGTCTATGTAGAACCTGCTAAAGGGTGGAAGAACTCCCGGAGTTGCTCCCTGAAGGAGGCCTGAACTTGTGTTCGGTGCAATGGCAAATAGCTGTCCGTTTCTTATACCGTACTTTTTGAGCTTTGAAAGGAGCTCCAACCACTTTTCCTTGAGCTTTGTATTCTTCTCAAGGAACTTAGCATCCTTACCTATGATAACTCCCCTGCTCCAGTCAGAGCCATCGTAGGCTGGAAATTTTCCCCTCTCCTTAGCAAGATTTACACTCTCATCAATTCCGTAGTAGGCAATCTTTTCGTATAGCTCATCGATAACATCCAGGGAATTCCTTCCGTATGGAATTTCCCTCTTTGCAAGGTAGTCTGCCAAACCTAAAGTTCCAATACCAATCGTTCTGTACCTATCGTTGTGGAGTTTACTCTCAGGTATAGGAGGAGTTGTTAACTCAATTGTGTTGTCAAGGATTCGCACTGCCGTTCTAACGGCCTCTTCAAGTTCCTCATCGTTAGATACGTTTGCAAGGTTTATCGAGAGGAGGTTGCACGTGTGGACAAGTCCGGGATTCTCTATCTCCCTTACAATCTTTCCATCCTTCATGTAGGTTTTAAATCCTTCAGAGGGTCTGAAGTTTGAAAAGCTCTCCATACAGAGGTTTCCGTTTCCTATGTATCCATCGTGTTTTAAGGGATTCAGTCTGTTTGCAGTATCCTTAAAGAAGATGTAGGGAAGTCCCGTTGCTACCTGTGTTTTTAAAATTTCCTTTAGGAGCTCCTTTGCCTTAACCCTCTTTTTCAACTTTAACTTTTCAGATTCATTCTCAACGTGCATGTATGCCCTTTCAAAATCGTCTCCCCAGAGTTCGTAGAGCTTGTATCCAAACTTCTTCTCAACCTCGTAAGGGTCAACCAAAAGCCAGTCTCCGTTGTACTTGACCCTCTCCATGAAAAGGTCTGGAATTACAACCTGGGGAAATATGTCAAAGGCCTTTCTCCTAAGGTCCCCATTTTCCGTTTTGAGCTCCAAAAAGTCGTAGATATCAAGGTGCCAGACGTCTAAGGCGACTGTAACTGCTCCGGCTCTCTTCCCTTCCTGGTTAACCGCAACAGCCACGTCGTTTAAAATCTTAGTCCACGGGACAATTCCCCCACTTGCACCAAAGACCCTCTTAATCCAAGAGCCCTGAGCCCTTATCCTTGAAAGGTTAACTCCAACACCACCGGCCCTCTTCGATATTTGGGCTACCTGATTTGCCGTGTACATTATTGAATCCAAATTGTCATCCATTGCAGTTATAAAGCACGAGGAGAGATTACCGTTAGGCCTCCTGAGATTTATGAGTATAGGCGTTGCGAGGGAGAGCTTTTTACCTGCAATCAAATCGTAGAACCTCTTTACGGTTTCTATCCTCCTTTCCTTTGGTTCGTTTACTGCAAGCATGAGGGATATGGTCATGTACATTTCCTGAGGGAGCTCTATAGGGTAATCCTCATACACACAGAGGTACCTCTTTGCAAGGAGGTTTGCTCCTGCATAGTCGTAGAGGAAGTCGTACTCAAGTTTTAGGTAGTTTCCAACTTCCTCAATTTCATCCTCCGTGTAGTTTTTAAGGAGCTCCTCCGTGTACAGCCCCTTCTCTATTAGCTCCTTAACAACTTTTAAATACTCTCTACCGCCACCAACGTAGGCAAGCTTACTCGTTCCCCTCCTGATAGAGACTTCCTTGTAGAGGTTGAAGATAAAGAGCCTTCCGGCAAGGATTCTCCAGTCAGGTTCCTCGGGAGTTGTTAACTGAAGGGCAGTATTCACAACAGCTTCGTGAATCTGCCTTGTAGTTATTCCATCAAAGAAGTGAAGTTTAAGCTTGGCCTCAAGTTTTAACGTGTTAACATCGAGTCCCTCTGCAGCCCAATTTATGACCTTCCTGATTTTCTCAATATTTAACGGTTCCCTCTCTCCGTTCCTCTTTACAACTGTTATTGTGGTCATTGCTCCTCCCTACAACTAATTGAAGGAAATTATTTTATTCCCAGTGAGGGGTATTTGGAATCGAAGAACTCTCCTCAAACAGTTAGTTAACTTGTTTCTCCATTCTCTTACGTCCAATCAACTCAAGACAATTTGAAGTAGGCTTGAGCTCTAAAATCATGAAATTCTTAGTTAAATGAAAATAGGGGTATTTGTTCAAGGCTTTAACAAAAACAGAGAGAGAATTCAAGACATCTTTCTCTTAAGAAGCTCTATAGCTATTCTTACTGCCGTTTCAAAGCTACCAGTATCGGCAATACCCTTACCTGCAATGTCGTAAGCAGTTCCATGGTCAACGGAAGTCCTAACTATCGGAAGCCCTAACGTTACATTAACGCTCCTTCCAAAACCCAAGAGTTTTATCGGAATCAACCCCTGGTCGTGGTACATAGCTAAAACAACGTCAAAATCTCCCTTTAGAGCTCTTAAAAATATCGTATCGGAAGGAAAAGGTCCAAAAGCCTTTATTCCTGAAGTTTTAGCCTCAATTATAGCTGGTTCTATCTCCTCAATTTCTTCTCTTCCAAAAAGCCCTCCCTCTCCAGCGTGGGGATTGAGGGCACATACACCTATTTTGGCTCCTGGAAACTCACTATTTATAAGCTCTAACTTGTTAAGTATCCTCTCCCTTTTAACTAAGTCTGGAACTTCCCTTAGAGAAACGTGAGTTGTAAGGAGAACTACCTTTAACCTCTCATTTGCAAGCATCATTCCAAAATTTTTAACCTTAAAGAAATGGGCTAAAAACTCTGTGTGACCGGGAAAGGGAAATCCTGCAAGTCTAACAGCCTCCTTGTTTATAGGAAGGGTTACTACTCCATCTATTTTTCCCTCCTTAGCATCAGAGAGGGCTCCCTTTAAGAACTCAACCTGGGCTCTTCCCGATTCCTTCGAGGCCTTTCCAACCTGAAACTCAACGTTTGGAGCAACATCACACAGAGAAACGTTAGGGGAGAAATTGAGGGGAAGCTTAAGGAGCTCCGAGTAGAACTTTAAAACTCCACTTGAACCGTAAACAGTAAAGGAGGCAGGAAGTTTCCCCAAAAAGGGAAGGGATTTAATTAGAATCTCAGCACCTATCCCTGAAGGGTCTCCAATGGTTATACCTATTCTTGGTTCTTTTCCTCTAATTTTCTAACCTCCTCCAAAGCCGATTCAGCCCTTGAAAGGAACTCGGCCGCTATCTTTTCGCTGAGGTTCTTGAGGTCGTTACTGAGCTGCCTTAGCTTGTACTTTAACTCGATGTTTTCCTGTTCAAGCTCCTCAATCCTCTCCTCTAACTCTGAAACCTTCTCCTCGTACGCCTTTACAGTCTCCTCAAAGAGGGATGTAATACCTGCCGTTATGTTCATAATTCTTTCCTTTAATTCATCGGGTAGCTCAGTCCCCACCTTTACCCTCCGCAATATCGTTTTCCAAATCTATAAGATGTCCCATCTTTTCCTTTTTCGTTTTCAGGTAGTTAACGTTGTACTCACAAACACCTGTAACAATAGGAACCCTCTCAACAATTTCTAAACCGTAACCCTCCAATCCTATGAGCTTCTTAGGATTGTTCGTTAGAAGTCTAATTTTTCTAACCCCTAAATCCCTCAAGATTTGAGCTCCTATTCCAAAGTTCCTCATATCGGGAGGAAATCCCAACTTTCTATTTGCCTCCACAGTATCAAACCCATGGTCCTGAAGGTGGTAAGCCTTTATCTTATTTACAAGACCAATTCCCCTTCCCTCCTGCCTTAGATAAACAATAACCCCCTTTCCTTCCTCTGAAATCATCTCCATAGCCCTGTGGAGCTGAGAACGGCAGTCACACTTTAAAGAGCCGAAGACATCACCTGTTAAACACTCTGAGTGAACCCTAACCAAAATAGGTTCGTCTTCTTTAATCTCTCCCATAACCAAGGCAACGTGTTCCTTGTTATCAACCAACGAAGTGTAGGCGTAAATTTTCCACATACCGTAGGCCGTAGGAAGATTAGCCTCTGCTTCCCTTCTTATGAGGCTTTCCCTCTTCATCCTGTACTCAATGAGGTCTGCAATACTTATAATCTTTAGGTTGTGTTTCCTTGCGTAGTCTATGAGTTTTGGAAGGCGCATCATTGTTCCGTCTTCATCCATTATCTCGCAGATAACCCCAGCCGGATAAAGTCCTGCAAGCCTTGAAAGGTCAACGGCGGCCTCCGTATGTCCGGACCTCTTTAAAACACCTCCCTTTCTTGCTCTTAGTGGGAATACGTGTCCCGGCTTTACAAAGTCCTCAGGCTTCGCATCGGGAGAAACTGCCCTCTTTATGGTTATTGCCCTGTCGTAAGCCGAAATTCCTGTTGTGGTTCCAAACTTTGGATGGGCATCGACAGAGACACAGAAAGCCGTCTCCTTCGGGTCTGTAGGTTTTGGAGTCATAGGTTCAAACTCAAGCTCATCACACCTTTCCTCAGGAAGGGCAAGACAGATAAGTCCCCTTCCGTACTTCGTCATAAAGTTGATTGCCTCAGGTGTAACCTTCTCTGCTGCAATAATTAAATCTCCCTCGTTCTCCCTGTTGGGGTCATCAACAACAACAACGAAGTTTCCCTTTTTTATTTCTTCTATTGCCTCTTCAACTCTATCTAAAGGGAACTTACCCTTAACCAACTTAACTTCCCCTCTTCGTTAGAACTTTGTCTATGAGGCCGTACTCCATGGCCTCTTCAGCACTCATAAAGTAATCCCTCTCCGTATCCTGCTCAATTTTCTCTAACGGTTTCCCTGTATGCTTTGAAAGGATTTCGTTGAGCATTCTCTTAAGCCTTAGGATTTCCTTTGCGTGGATTTCAATGTCTGTAGCCTGTCCCTGGAATCCTCCTAAGGGTTGGTGAATCATTATCCTTGCATGAGGAAGTGCAAAGCGCTTTCCGGGAGCTCCTGCAGCCAACAAAACTGCCCCCATACTTGCAGCCTGTCCCATACAGATGGTTACTACATCGGGCTTTATGTACTGCATAGTATCGTATATGGCAAGTCCTGCAGTAACAACTCCCCCTGGACTATTTATATATAGGTATATGTCCTTTTCAGGGTCCTCTGCTTCCAAAAATAGAAGTTGGGCAACAATAAGGTTTGAAATGTGGTCATCGATGGGAGTTCCCAACATTACAATTCTATCCTTTAAGAGCCTTGAGTAGATATCGTAGGCTCTCTCTCCCCTTCCTGTTTGCTCTATAACTATAGGAACGTACTGATTGAGTATCTCCTCCATACTACCTCCAGTCTGTAATTTCTAAGGATAAAATATGCATATTTTTCCTAATTGCTTCTACTTTTACTTCTCACTCTTTCCCTTTGAATTCTTTTAGCAGTTATAACCTCCTTCAAAGACCTAATGGCATTTATTATTTTTTGTAACTCGTCCTTGCTCTTAACATCAACTACAAAGTCCAAAACGGCCCTTCCTGAAACTGAGCGGCTTGAGACACCTTTTATATTTATGTTGTGTTTTGAAATCACAGTTGAAATTTCTGCAAGAACTCCTGGTTTATCCTCTGTAGAAACCCTAATCTTTGCAGGATAGGTTCTA
Source organism: Balnearium lithotrophicum (assembly GCF_900182585.1). Taxonomy (NCBI): domain Bacteria; kingdom Pseudomonadati; phylum Aquificota; class Aquificia; order Desulfurobacteriales; family Desulfurobacteriaceae; genus Balnearium; species Balnearium lithotrophicum. The sequence continues at coordinate 12,450 of NZ_FXTM01000024.1, forward strand.
TCGGATGGCAGAAATTCAACTTTTAAAACCTTCCCTGGGGAGCTCTCCTTAATCTGCCTTGCAACAACGCAGTTTGCGGTATGGATAACTATTCCCTTCCCTGAGTTAATCACACCAACAACCCTGTCTCCAGGTAGCGGATGACAGCACTTTGCAAGACTAACAGCCATATTGTCTATTCCGTCAATCCTTATATCGATATCCCTCGACCTTGAACTTCCCTTTTTCTTCTTCTTAACCTCTAAGGGAAGTCCCAAGAGCTTCCGTGCTGCAGTATCGGGTTCAACCTTTCCAAACCCAACATCCGTCAAAAGGGAATCCAACTTTGAATACCCCAAACCCTTTATTCTCTCTAAAGCTTCATCGTCTTCCTTCAAGCTGTTTAGAGTCCTTCCGTACTTCCTCAAACTCTTATCTAGCAAGCTCTCACCCAACTTCTTTGCCCTATCGTTCTCCTCCTTTCTCAGAAAAGACTTAATTGCCTGGCGGGCCTTTGAAGTTTTTACAAACTCCAACCAGTCCCTGTTAGGTCTCTCCTTGTTCCCCGTTATTATCTCTACCCTGTCTCCACTCTTTAGGGTGTAGCTCAGGGGAACCAACTTTCCGTTAACCTTTGCCGACCTGCACCTGTGGCCAATTGACGTATGGATGGAGTAGGCAAAGTCAACAGGAGTTGCTCCAACAGGTAGGGTTTTAATGTCTCCCTTAGGTGTAAAAACGTAGATATCCTCATTGTAGAGGTCCTTTCTAACAGAGTCTATAAACTCGCCTGTATCCTTTTCCTCCTTCACCCATTCAAGGAGATTCCTAAGCCAAAGGAACCTGTTCCTTTCACTTTCTGAAAGAGCTCCTCCCCCTTCCTTGTACTTCCAGTGAGCAGCAATACCAAGCTCTGCAACCTGGTGCATCTCCCATGTTCTAATCTGAAACTCAACAAACTGTCCCTTGGGGCCAACTACAGTTGTGTGGAGGGACTGGTACATGTTGGGCTTTGGAACAGCTATGTAGTCCTTTATCCTACCAGGAACGGGGGTCCACAAACTGTGGATTATTCCAAGAATCTGGTAGCAGTTTCCAACGGTATTGGTTATTACCCTTATTCCAGCAACGTCGTAAACCTCCTCAAAGGGAATACCCTTCATGACCATCTTCCTGTATATTCCATATATGTGCTTAATTCTCCACTGGATGTTTCCCTCTATACCGTTTTTCTCAAGCTCCTCTCTGACCTTTTCTATTATTCCTTCAAGGTAGGGGAGAATTTTCCTCTTCTTCTCCTTTACCTTTCTCTCTATAGAGTAGTAAGCTTCGGGGTCCAAATACTTTAAGGATAAGTCTTCAAGTTCGTTCTTCAGCCTGTACATTCCAAGCCTGTTGGCAAGGGGTGCGTAGATTGTTAGCGTTTCCTTTGAATTTCTCAATTGACTTTCCTTTTTCATGTGGTGGAGTGTTCTCATATTGTGAAGCCTATCTGCAAGCTTAACTATTAAAACCCTTATATCCTCAGCAAGGGAAATTAGGAGGTTTCTAAAGCTCTCTGCATCCTTTTCCTCTTTACTGTTAAAGTTGTAACCTTCAAGTTTTGTAACTCCCTTAACAATAAATGCAACCTCCTTCCCAAACTCCTCCTCTATCTCCTCAATAGTTGTGTCCGTGTCCTCAACTGTATCGTGGAGAAGACCAGCAACTATTGTCGGAGTATCCATTCGGAGCTCTGTTAGAATGTAAGCAACCTCGGCAGGGTGAGAGAAATAGGGTTCTCCGGACTTCCTAAACTGGCCTTCGTGCTTAATCTTTGCAAATTCGTAGGCCTTTCTTACCTCCTCAAAGTTAGCATTAGGCCTGTACTCCTTTATTTTTTCTATAATTTCATCACAACTTCTCATAGAAAATTCCTTTCACAAATTAAGGTTAACCTATTTAATTTAAGTACCTATAAAATGGAGATGCAATGCCAGAAAGGCCAATAGGAGTTTTCGATTCAGGAGTAGGAGGTCTAACCGTTCTCAGAGCTCTAAAAGAACACCTCCCCTCAGAGAACTTAATCTACTTCGGAGACACTGCAAGGGTTCCCTACGGAAATAAGTCACCAAAAACTATAATTAAGTTCAGTATTCAGAACGTCCGCTTACTTGAAAGGTTCAACGTTAAGATGGTTGTAGTCGCCTGTAATACCTCCTCTGCCCATGCCCTTGAAGTTTTAAAGAGCAACTTTTCTTTTCCCATAGTGGGAGTTATTGAGCCTGGAGCACGGGAGGCTGTAAAAATCAGCAAATCGGGAAAAATAGGAGTAATTGGAACAGAAGCTACGGTAAGGAGTGAAGCCTACAAAAGGGCAATAGTTTCACTAAATCCGTTTTGTCAAGTTTATCAAAAGGCCTGTCCCCTCTTTGTCCCCCTCATTGAAGAGGGATGGTTGAACGATGAGGTAACCTACGAAGTAGCAAAGAGGTACTTAAAGGAAGTAATGGATAAAGGAGTAGATACCCTCGTTTTAGGTTGTACTCACTATCCCCTCATAAAGGATGTCCTCTCTAAAGTTTGTCAGGGAATCTCACTCGTTGACTCGGCAGAGGCCGTGGCCAAGGAAGTGGAAAAGCTCCTTCCAGTTAGAAGTAAAAAGAGAGAGGGACAGGTTAAAATACTGGTAAGCGACAAGACTGAAAGGTTTGAGAGAATTTCAAAGATGATAATGGGAAACGGCATTGAGATTGAGGAGGTAAGTATTGAATAGAAAGGATGGGAGAGCTCCCGATGAGCTCAGAAAGGTTAGGATAACCTTGGACTACATAAAACACGCAGAGGGTTCCTGCCTCATAGAGTTTGGTGACACAAAGGTAATCTGCACTGCCTCAATAGAGGAGAAGGTCCCCCCGTTTTTAAGGGGAACAGGTCAGGGCTGGATAACTGCAGAGTACTCAATGCTTCCAAGGGCAACAGCCCAGAGAACGGTCAGGGAAGCTGCAAAGGGAAAATTAACGGGAAGAACTCAGGAGATACAGAGGTTAATAGGCCGTTCTCTAAGGAGTGCTGTAGATTTAACATTCTTAGGAGAAACTACCGTATGGATTGACTGCGATGTCATTCAGGCAGACGGTGGAACGAGAACGGCCTCAATAACGGGAGCTTTTGTTGCACTGTACAGGGCTCTCCAAAAAGTTGAAAAGTTAAATGCCATTAAGTCCTTTGTTGCAGCTGTGAGCGTTGGAATAGTTGATGGTGAGTTTCTCCTCGACCTTAACTACGAGGAGGACTCGGTTGCCGAAGTTGATATGAACATAGTTATGAACGACAAAAACGAATTTGTTGAAATACAGGGAACTGCAGAAGGGAAAGCCTTTAATAGAAGTGAGTTAAACAGACTTTTAGACTTAGGAGAAAAGGGAATAAAAGAGCTTATTGAGATTCAAAGGAAAACATTAGGGGTGGAAGAGTGAAAGTTGTCCTTGCTACAAAAAACAGGGGAAAACTAAAGGAATTTCAGGAAAAGTTGAAGGAGTTTGAAATAGAGGTAATTCCAATAGACCAAATTTCCAATCTGGAACCACCTGAGGAGAAGGGAATTACATTCTGTGAAAATGCTTACGAGAAGGCAAAGTACTACTCGGAAAGGATAGACCTTCCTGTAATTGCTGAGGATTCTGGTTTGGAAGTTGAAGCCCTGAACGGAAGACCTGGGATTTTTTCAGCAAGGTTTGCAGGAGAAGGTGCCACAGATGAGGAAAACAACAAGAGGTTAATACTAGAACTCAAAAAGTTGGGACTTGAAAATTCACCGGCCAGATACGTTTCATTTATCTTTCTATATATTCCTGAAGGGATGGGACTTTGGAGCTCCGGAGAGGTTAAGGGAAAGGTCATAACTGAGCCAAGGGGAGAAGGAGGCTTTGGCTATGACCCTCTTTTTATCCCCGAGGGATACACGAAAACAATGGCAGAGCTCCCCATGGAGGAAAAGAACAAAATAAGCCATAGAGGAAAGGCTATTGAAAAATTGGTAAATCTGATTAAGGAAGTAAAAAAATGGTAGAACTGATTAAGAGTTCTGTACACTTAGCAATTGAGATTCTAACGTGGTTTATAGTAGTAGGAGCTCTTCTAACATTCATTCCCCCTCACAACAGGAACAGTACAATTTGCCGAATTATCCATGCTCTTGATTTAGTACTGAGCCCGATTAGGAAACTCGTTCCACCCATTGGAGGGATAGACCTTAGTCCCCTTGTTGCTATAATCCTTTTGCAACTAATAGACCAACTGATTAGAGGAATTTAGAATGGAAAACAAAAGGAAGCTAACTCCCCAGGAAATTAGAAATCAAGAGTTCAGCAAGAAACTGTTTGGATATGACCCAGATGAGGTTGAGATTTTCCTAAGCACAGTTGCCAATGCCTACGAGGACCTACTAAAAGAAGTAAACAGACTGAGGGCTCAAACTCCCGAGTACAAAGCAGAGGAGCTTGTTGAAAAAGCAAGGAGAAAAATAGAGAGAATCGTTGAGGAAAAGAAAAAGGAGTTAAACATACTTAGTAAAAAGAGGGAAGAAGTCGAGATTGAAATAGAAAAGCTAAGATTAACTCAAAAGAGAATGGCAAACAAGTTAAAAGCTGCAATCATTGAGATGACAAGACTCTTAAAGGAGTTGGAGGAGGATGCTAAAGGTAAGGAGATTGGGAGAAGCGATAGAGTTGGAGGTGAAGGTTCAGCCCAAGTCCTCCAGGAACAGAATAGAGAAAGTGGAGGAGGGGAGGCTGAAGATAAGGGTAACAGTTCCTCCTGAGGAAGGAAAGGCAAACAGAGCAGTTATTGAGCTTTTGGCCAAATCCTTAAAAGTACCTAAGAGCTCTATAAGAATAAAGAGGGGGACTACAGGGAGAATAAAAACCCTCGAAATTGAGGGAATTTCTTTGGCGAAATTGCAAGAGAAGTTGGGCATCCCAGTGGAGGAAAAGCCTGTTGAAGTTCAGAAAGAAGGTGGACACCCTAAAATAAGATTTGAACTCCAACAAAAGGAGGTGTCCACCAATGAAACAATTAAAGAAATTCAAAGGAACATCCCTGCACATATCAAATACACCCTTCAAAAAAACAATCAAAAGAGGAACGAAAATAAAAACAAAACTCGACCTAACAAAAGACCCAAACGTGAGAAAAAGACTTAAATGGATTCAACATTACGAAAAACACCAAAATGCAAGACTAACCTGCAGATACTTCGGAATAAGTCCAACCACCTTCTACAAATGGAAAAATAGATACAAAAAGTACGGTTTAGAAGGCCTCAAAGACAGAAACAAAAGACCCCACAGAGTAAGACAACCTCAGAT
>NZ_FXTM01000025.1 GCF_900182585.1 Balnearium lithotrophicum
CACTTGTCAGCCTGTGTTGCGAACCGTTCTACAAGCTGAGAGGTGTCATTTTTTAGTTCAAGTATTGCCTGTGTTAAGTCCATCTTCTACCTCCTTATTGGTTATTGAAAAGCATTTTCTTAGTTGCATAGCGGATGTTTTCAGGCTCCTCTGTTAGCACCAGAGGCTTGTCAAAAAGGAGTGTTCCATTCCAGATGAAAATGTCTGTTATAACTGGCATGTTGTACATGTTGAGCTTGATGTAAAAGTCTGCCGTATGGTCTCCCGTTACTACATACCCAAACTCGCAGGGTGGAGCACCTGCTCCGTAGCAATCCCCTATGTCGCTGATTACAAAGTCAGTAAGCTGGAAGTAACCGAACCTCTCTGTAAAGTGAACAAAGTCCGTCTGTCTTCCAATGCAGCCGAAATCTCCGTTGTTTATTACCTTAAACTGGAGTGAAAATCCTGTGTTATCGTCTATTCCGTCTAATGTTGCTACTTTGAGCCATTTTGTGGTTGAATCTCCCCTGAACGTATAGACCTTTAAGTCAAGTTCCGATTTTTTCAAAAAGTTATCATCTACGTATTTCCTTGTGGCGTAAGAGGAAAGCTGAGTGGTTAAGTAGTTCTTCGTTGCATAGCTGTCTAAGTCGGAAGTTTTTGCGAACGTACTATCAACGTAACTCTTATCTGCTTTTGAATTCTTTAAGTTCTCTATCTGGGTTTTGATGTCGTCTATTTCAGATTGAAAACCTGCTACAACGTCCGAATCTACTTTTTCCTTTACCTGAGCAAGGAGTTTCTCTATCTTGTCTATTTCCTCCTCTACCTCGTTTAGCTTGCTTGTGTTGACTACTCTCAGCTTTTCGGAGATGTCTGTTATTGCATTTCCTATCCTTGCTAAAACCGTTTGGTCTGTTAGCTCTTCAAGGAGAAGGTTATTCTCTATGTCTGCAGTTTTTTTATCTATATCGCTAACGTAGGGTAATAGAGCTTCAAGCTTTTCTTTTGTGTCGTTTGCAGTTTCCATTGCCTGTTCTGCCTTGTCCCTAACTGCTACTATTGCCACCTCGTGGTTAGTGAGGATTTGAGAGATTTGCATAAACTCTTCCGTGTAGAGAAGCTTTAAGTCTGGATTGCTTTCAACTACTTCCACCTTGTCAAGGGGAACATCTGTTACTCTGATTGAAATCCCTGCAAGGAGTTTCAGGTTTTTGTTCTTCCATGCAATCGGAACTTCAGGGTGAGACCAGACAAATGCAAGTGTTCCGTCCTCAAGATACCAGCCTATCTCCCTTATCCAGAATTCGGGAACGTCTTCGGGAATCAGAGCAGATAAATCCATGTAACCATCAGAAGGGAAAACCTTTCCGCTTGAAATCGGGACTCTGATTATTTCGTTCTTTAGACTTGTCTGGTCTTTGTCTGGAGTGTATCCTGCATCTCCAAAACCTATGTGGGTTAGTTTTAACTTTACCTCTGGAAGTCCTGAAGCCTGAAAGAACTTTTGAAGTCCTGCCGTTGTTGTTATCGGTATCAGCTTTATCTCTTCTGCCATTAGTTGATTCCTCCTGTGAGGTTAATCCTTAGAAAAGCAAGTGAGTTAAATGAGCCTGAAACTGCACAGGAAGAGGAAAAGCTCCACTCGGTTTCTACTGATTCAAGGGAGGCTTTTAAAACTCCAGCAGCTTTGGCAGTTGAAAAGATTGAAACTCCGTTTTCAAGGGATAGTCTCTTTTCCGTTTCCTCTTCAAGGGCGGTTTTTGTAAACGAGACAGGTTTTATGCCAGTTCCGAATATCCTGTACTCTCCATCCTGAGACATGAGGATTTTCTTTTCGGTGTCTTCCTTAAGGGATGCTTTTGTGAAGGTTGAGACTTTAGAGCTTGCAGCTGTTTTCTGTTCGTTTTCAAAGAAGACGTTGAATTTCAGTTCTTCTAAGTGGCTTCTTTCGTTCTTGTAGCTGTTTATGAGCTCAATCAGCCTGTCCTGAACCTGTGGAGTTAGAGTGATTCCGTGTTTTATTAGCTCTTCAAAGAAGAGGTCTATCTTGAACCTGTACGGGTTTCCACCGTACTCAAACCACTCCTTAACTTTTCCGCCAAGATTGAGGGTGGAAAGGACTTTTTCAACTGCGTATTTGGTTCCCTTGTACCTATGGAGTTCTATTGAGTTTTTGACAAGGTTCCTCTTCTCATCTATCGTCCTTGCTAACTCGTAACCTTCTACGTGGAACTGCCATGCGAGGAGGTCTAAAAGCTCCTCATCGTCTATTTCGTCAATTCTCGGGTAGATGATTACGTTGATTATCTGCTCTTTTACTTTTTGAAGTTCAGGGTCTGTTGATTCAAGGAGTGCCTTTATTATCGGGTCTTTTAGTAAATTTGGAGGTGCAACTTCTTTAAGCATCCTCTGCACCTCCGTAAAGGACTTCTACTTTTTCAGCCTGAGCCACAGACTCAACAGAAACAGGTATAAATAGAGGATTAGCCACCTCAACACGTTTAACTCCTCTAATTGACATTACAAGGTCTATGAGCCTTGATGGATTAACGTCGCAGCCTATATGGGATTTGGTTTCGTTTACAAACTGGGAAACCTTCTCGTTAACCTGCCTGTCTATTGACTGCTGTAGGGGAACGAAGTCCTTCTTGATGTAGTAGGTGAGGTTTACATCGTAAGTAACGACAGACGGAGCTTTTACTTCTACAAGGTCTGTTAAGGGCCTAACTCTTTCATCTGTTAATGTTTCCCTTACAAGATTGATTATTTCGTCTGTCGGAAGTTCTCCATCTTTCATTAGAACTACGACGGTTACTTTTCCGGGTTCAGGGGAAAAAACTGAAACGTCAGAAATGTCCTGGTGTGCAGTCTTTGCCCAGTAGATGTAAGCTCCTTTGCTTCCAGCATTTGAAAACTTCTCTGGAGCTATTCTTATCCTCTCCCTCAATCTCTCGTCATCTTCAACGTCTGAGCCGTAGAGGGAGGTGGTGATGTTTTCAACCTTAACAACGTAAGGAATTGGTGTAACCAAGAGATTTATCTGTCCGGGCTGAAAACCGTTTCCTGCGGTTCCCGGAGTTTCGCAGACGGCATCTACGTCAGCGTAGGTTTCTCCGGGATTAATCACTGCTTCTTTTGTTGTTTTGAAGAATATTTTCTGGTCAGGAGTTGCTTCCGTTCCTTGAGGGATAACAACAGGGAAGGTTTTCGGAGAGTTTATGTAGAACCTCAAGGTAGTTCTTGAAGGTTGTGCTGGAAGTCTCTTAACTCCTAAGAGTTCTCCTAATCTATCGAGGGCTTCTCCTCTTGCAAATGCCAAAAGGTTCTGGTTTGCAGCATCGTTTATCTGGAAGTTTTGAACGGAAACTACGTAAGAAAGAAGTGAAACTAAAAGGTTCACAGGGTCGGCAGGATAGATTTTCCTTCCGAGAATCTCTTCCGTTTTTTCGAGTATTTCCCTGTAGATTTTTTGAGAGTCGTAGTTAACGAAGTTCAGCATATTTTCCCTGCCAGTATGCTTTTGGTTAGAAATTACCACTGACGGATGTCCCCGGTGGGGTCATGGAGGGCTATGGGAAACGGAAAGGCTATTCAATCAGCCAGCTGTTGTTGTTTGCGGCAAACTCAATAAGCTCGTTTCTCGGAATTCTCCACTGAGTCCCCAACTTGGTTGCTCTTACCTTGCCGCTGTATATCCACTTTCTCACCGTTTTTGGTCTTACTCCAAAAATTTCCGCAACTTCTTCTGTTGAAAAGAAGGGTTTTTGAGGAATTAACTCTTCAAGATACTCCGCAAAGGAAGTTATGAAAATTGAAAACTTCTTCTTAAAGGCCTCCCTCACTGTGGGCAACTTTTATTTCTCCGTATCGGGTTGCAAGGGTAACTTCTACTTTTGGTTTACCGTCTTGCGACGGAATTATTGAGATTCTTTTTACCTTTGCTCTATTTTCCCACTTTTCAATCTGGGAGTAGATTTCCTCCTTGAGCTTCATTTCAAGTTCTGGAGTAAGTGTATCTATCAAGTCCCAGCTAATTCCAAAATCCCGCATCAAAGGAACGCTTCCCTTGGGCGTGGCGAGTATCGTTCTCACGTTTTGAACTATTTCCTCAATTTCGCTTTTAGGATTGATTACCAAGGCCGTCCTCTCTTAAGATTAAGTTTACAAGAATTTTCAAGGGGTTTCCATTTTTGTCAGTTCTCTCAACTTCTTCCCGTAGTTCCTCTATCACGAATTTTCCCTTCACGTAGTCTCCGATTATGAGGAGGTAGCTTTCCCCTTTTTCAAGGTATTCTTTGAGTTTTTCAACTTCTTTTGCCGGGTTGCAGAAGGAATAGTGGAAATTGATGGACATTTCTACTTGTTCTGGTTCTAATCCCGTGAAGTGGAGTTTTTCTTTTTCCTTGAAAATGGAGATTCTTGAAAACTTCGCTCTATTAAGACGATTCAGACTTTGAGGGGTTTTCACGAGCTGGAAAATGACTTCTCCGAATTTTCCCCACATGGCTTCTCCTTAATGGGTATGGTGCGGCGTGTTGCCACCTTCGTCTATGATTGAACCTGTTGCATGAAGGTTCCCGTCAACTTCAACGTTTCCTTCAACCGTAAGGCTTCCAACAATTCTGAAATCTCCTTCAAGAAAACCAATTGTTGGAGAATTGTTCTGGAGATTTATTGCTGGAGCTTGGAGGGTTATTTGTGATGAGCTTTTGATGAGGACGTCGTCTTTTACAACGGCGGACATGTGTCCGCTCACCTCTATTTCAACGTTTCCTTTAACGTCTGCGTAGAGCTTGTGATTTGCCGTGTCGTATTCAAGAACTGTTCCATCTTCAAACTTTACGTGGAACTTGTTTTCGTCCTTTACGGGAGGCTGGTTATCCTCGTCGTAAACTGTTCCGATTATGAATCCGTCTGTAGTTCCAGATTGGGGCAAAAGCAGACAGATAACCTTTTGACCTTCCCTCAAAGGGAAATAGGTTTTGTTTTGATACGTGAAGGTTTCGGCAATCTGCAGTTCCCTTGAAACGACACAATCAAAGTCCTTGAATTCAACTACTGCGGTGTGGTTTTCAGGGTTGTAGTGTTTAACTATTCCGACCTTCACTATGTTCATGACTAACTGAAAGAGCTTTTCTATCTGAGAGGTCATCTTACTCTCCTTACTGTTAGGGTTGTCTGGTAACCTTCCGAATCTACCGTGTGGCTTGACTCCTCAATCAGGTAGTTTCCGGTGAATATGTCCTCAAGTTCAAGTCTAATCACTGCTCCCGCAACTAAGGACATGTTCCCTTCAACGGTTATGCTCCCCGACATTTTCCACCTGTTTCTCCTCTTTAGCTCTGCCTTTGCCCTCTTTTTTGCCTGTTCTAATGATTCAACCTTGTCGTGGATTTTTAGGGTTTCTCCAACGGGAATTTCTTTTTCTACGTAGGTGTAGGAGAGGTCCTTGTTTTTAAGGGAGTCGTGGTAGTAAACGGTGCAGGCTCTGTAAACTGTGTCTATCTGGTCGTCAAGGTCTATATCTATCAGCTGGTTTTCCCTTATTACCGTTATTGGTTTCTGGTTTTCAAATTCGTCCCTTTCTACGAAAAAGAGTCTGTCTGGCTGGATTTTTAGGTAGCAGTTCCACTTATCTGCAAGGGTTTTTAGAAACTCAGCATCTGTCTGCTGGTTCTGCTGGAGGTTTTCTATTTTTACGTCGTCCACTTTTACGACAGGTTCCAAGCCGTTTTCCTCTGCTATCTGACTTACGATTTTTGAAAGGGAGGTGTTTTTAAAGTTTCTGTTTTTCTTTGTCTTGTGGATTTTCAGAGTTCTCCTTATTGCAGTTGCCTCTATCTGGAAGGTGTAAAGTCTTCTCTTAACGGAGTCTATTCTGAACTTCCCGCAGGGGAACCCGTCTATGAATGCCGAAATTTCTGCGTCCGGTGAAGGGTAGGAAGTCAGGGAAAACTCCTTTTTCTCGTTGTAAAGTTCAAGGGATAGGGTGTCTGCTTTTTCTGTTGAATCGGTGTAGGTAAGTGAAATTAGATACTCCTCAAGTGCTTTCGTTACGTTCCTGTTTTCGTAAAAGACTTCAACTTCTACCTTTCTCGGCATTCACTACCTCTTCCAGATTGGGAGTTTATCGGTTTTGTTTTCTTTCGGCTTTTCTGGAACTACAACTTTTAAGTTTGCAGGCAGAAGCTCGTAATTTGAAAGCTCTGGATTGGCTTCAAGGAGCAGGTGCATGTAGTGTTCGCCTCCGTAGTACTTCTTTGCTATCTGGTCCCACGCCTCGTTATGAACGGTCGTATGAATTGCCGATGCCATAGTTTGTCTTTGCCTCCTTTCTCTGTTTTTCCCTTTCGTATTTTTCAATTTCTCTTCTCACCATCTTGGCTATCTTTACCCCGTCCTCTTCTGAAACTTTCCCGTTAACGGTTATGTTTATGTGATAGTGGGTTGTGCTTTGAACACTGTGGGTTTGGGTTGATTGGACGTTTGAAAGGTAGTGGGAAACTGGATATTGGGAAGCTGCAGAAATGCCAGGAACCGAGATGAGGGGTGCAAGGGATAGGGAGAAGGCAGAGGTCAGCTTTGGGATTTCAAAGGCAGTTTTTACGGTTTGAACGATTTCGGGAAGGGAAATTTTGGGAAGCTCTGAAAACACAAGTTTTACAGGTTGAGTTAGTTCCTTAATTGTTGTTGGAATAGTTAATACGTGTTTTGGAGTTTCACTAATTATCTCCCAGAGATTCTTGGCAAGAGAGGAAACCCTTGAAATTAGGGAGTCTCCCTTTATTCCTTCTGCTATCGTTTCAACAAACCTTATTCCTGTTTTGTGAAGGTCTGAAAGAGGCCCCTCTTTTGCAGGGGAGAAGGGAAGGAGATTGCGAACTTTTGAAAGGACATCCTTAACGGTTCCGACTACCTCTCCGAACTTTGACTTGATTCCCTCAATTAGGGTGGAGATTATCTTTGAACCTGCATTGAAGAGGTTTATGGACGATAGGAACTTAAAGACCTTCTGCCACTCTTTAATTACAATTCCGTAAGGAGAATAAGAAATAATCGCTTTCGCAAGGAAAGCAAAAGCATCTTTCCCAAAGACAACTATTTTTGACAGAATCTTTGTTATCCCTTTTCCTAAACCCTCAAAAGCTGTAAGGATGTCGCTTCCTATTTTGGAGGCTTTTCCAAATAAATCTCCAATACCGCCTAAGAATCCTTTTACAGCTTTAAAAACATCGGAAAAGAAGGATTTTAAATGGCCCCAGTTTTTGTAAATCAGAAAGCCCGCAAGTGCAACGGCAGAAGCTGCAAGGAAGATTGGATTTGTTAAAAGAGATGCACTGAAAGCCCTTACTATTGGAATGCCAAGTTTTAAAACTTCAAAAAGCGTTCTTCCAGCCGACGTGTAAAACTTGAAACCTTCTACTGCAAGGCTTAAAGCTTTAGCTGAAAATGCAGTTGCTGCTGCTAAACCTGCCGTTGTGGTAGCAAGAAGTCCAAAAGCTCCTGCACCCCACCCCATTATTGAAGCCAAAGTTTTGTGGTTATCAACTAAGTCCTTTACTGTAACCGCAAAAGAAGATAAAACGTCTGCACCCGTTTTGACTACAGGGAGAAATAAGGCTCCCAAGCTTATTTTTACAGAAGACACGGCCTGTGAAAGTCTGCTGAAAGCAAATGCAGTGGATTGGCTCATTTTCTTAAAGGCTTCCTCTGTCTCCCCTCCTACGTTCTGGAACTCCTTGAGGGTTTTTACGAACGTATCTGGGTCTGCTACGAACATATTTACGACCTTTTGAGCTTCTACGCTCCCGAAAATCTCAGAAAGCATCTGAGCCTGATCTGCCTCTGTAAGTCCAGCCTCCCTCATTGCATCGGTTATCTCTTTGAGAGTCCCTACAAGTCCCTTTTGTTTTAAGGTTTCCTTGTTAATGGTTATTCCCAACTGCTGAAATGCTTTTTGAGCCTGAGAGGTAGGAGCTATGAGGGAGTTAACAATGTCCCTGATTGACGTCATAGTTTGGCCAGTATCAAGACCTTTGGCGGTTGCCGCGGCAACTACTGCAGAGAATTCCTTGAACTTTATGCCTGCAGCCGCAACTGTTGATGCCACTCCTCCTATGTCCCTCGCTATCTCTTCAAAAGTAGTCCTACCCTTTGCAATTGTTTTGAAGATGTAATCGGAAGCTTGATTAAGATTCAGCCCCCATGCCTTCATTACCGTTATGAGTGTATTGTTGGCTGTTGAAATGTCGCTAACTCCTGCAACGGCAGACTCTCCTGCTACTTTGATAATTTCAAGTGCTTTTTTCGGGTCAAACCCGGAGGAAATAGCATCGTAGAATGCTTTTGTAACTGCTAATTTGCTCTGTCCTAACTCGTTTGAGATTTCAAGGAGCTGGTTAGAGTAGAGTTTCTTGAACTTTTCAAAGTTTTCCTTCGTAAGGGTTGATGCCTCTGCAATCCCTTTCTCAAATTCGACAGCATCAACCACTACACTTCTTAACCCGAGTGTTATGGCACCGCCAATTGCTCCTGCTTTTAGGGTTATGTCTTCAAGTTTTTCCGAAAAATCGTTCAAGTTTTTAGGGTTGAAGGTTTTGTAAAGGATTGAGGATAAGGAATAAAACTCCTTTTCTGCCTTTTTGGTTTCTTCTGTGGTTTTCTTTATCTGCCGGGTTAAGGAGTTAATGGAATCTTCATTCTTCAGGGAAGAGGTAACGGCTTTTAGTTCCTCTACTCCTTTTGATGCCTTTCCTATGTTGCGGAGGAAGTTATCTCCGTACAATGTAAGGGCTATTGCGAGTTCAAGCATTTGTTCCCTCGAAAACCTATATTTTTACATTGGAGGTGGAAATTGATTGAAAAACTCTTAGGCTGGTTCTTTGCTCTGTGTGTAATTTCAGTTGTAGTTGCTTTTTTCATAGACATTGTCATCATAGCTCTTTCACCGTTTATAGGCATTGCTTACCTCATTGCCGATTGGTACGAAAGGAAATCTTCCTCTGATACTCAACCAGCTTCTCAAGGAGAAACTGAAGCCTCTTTAAGGGAATCTCCAAAAACTCACGGTAGTTAATCCTCAACTCCCTCATGGCAATAACGGGAATGAGTTCGGGGCTGTCTGCCCGAAGCAGACCTACCCCGTTTGTTGAAAAACCGTGTAAAGCCTTGCAAAGTCCGAAAGAGGAAGTTTTTTCAATTCTTCGGCCGTTACTCTTTTGCCGTCTATTTCAATAAGCTGCTCCATCAAAGTCAGAATAGCTTCCTTGAAGCCTCCTCCTGTTTCCTGAGCTATTTCAACGGCAGTTAAGAAATCTTCCCCGGTTCCTTCGTAAACTACGGCTTTTCTACCGTCTGAAAGTTTCAATTCCTTTAAAACCTGCCTGTTTTCCATTGTTCAACTCCTCCTTTCTTTTACGCCATTCCAAGATTTCTTCTAACGTCTGCAAGGTAATCTTTGCCGTTTATTACGCACACGCAGTTAAGGGGGTCAACCTCGTAAATTACTTTTCCGTCGACTTCCAACTTGTAGTAGGTTACTGTGAACTCAAGCTCTGCATCCTGCGGCTTGTTCCTTTCAAGTTTCCCCGGATTAACAGATAGGGGCAAAACTTTCATTGATGCCACGAGTCCAACAGACCTGAACTTTCCAGATGCAGGGTCGTACTGCTGGAGGGAACCGTAGGCTGTTATGAGGTGCCCCTCGGGTTCTAAAAGTTTTGCAAAGTCCTTCGTTGCCGTTGAAAACTTTAGTTTCAGCTTCATCTCCTTAACGTGTCCGATTGTTGGAGTCTCAACCTCTCCGCTTATTCCAAGTGCTGTCATTTTGTCTGAAAGGTGTTCTACTTTGGGAAGCTCCACCGTAGCACTTCCAAGCAGAACGTTCCCCTCTAAATAGACCTTTGAGTTCTGGACTTTATCCGGAATGTTTGCCATGTCTCACCTCCATTAGTTTCCAAATAGGACTTTCCAGTAGTTCGGGTCGTACTCCGTTATGAACTCAATCTTTCTTGCAGGAGATGGGGGAGTGAACCAGATGTGGAACTTGATTATTCCGTCCATCAGGTCTGTTACGGGGTTCTCTCCCTCTAAAAAGGCTATTCTTCCCCCTAAGATGTCCTCCCTTGCAGATAGTCCGTTGAGTCTTACCTGATAGGAGTCAGTTATCGTTCTTACAAACCTCCTTGTTATGTTTCCGTCAAGTTTTTGGTTGAACGTGAGTATCAGCTCGTTGTTCAGGAAGTTGAACATGTGGCGGACGTTGTCAAAAGTGTCCTTGGGGTCCGTGCTTGAAGGGTATGCGGCGGTTCTTGCTCCCCAGAATACCCATCCGTTGGCGTTGTTGTAAAGGGGCGTAACTCCCTGACCTGCTAAGTAGTTTGCCTGGTCAAGCCCTAAATGAACGTCTGAATCGTTTATGTAGAGGGGCTTGTTTGAAACTGTCTTTGATGGGATTCCGTCGTTTTCTGCATCTATCCTTGCCTTTCTGAAAGCCGCCAACGTTGAAGGGTGGTATTTCTTCTCTCCCGATATTCCCTTACCGTAGAGGGCTTTTACTTGAGGGAATTTCAGGCCGTTGTTAACAAGGTAGGCAGGTGCATCGGTGTACTTGTCAACTTCAACGTCAATGTATGCCATTGCCTTGAAGTGGCCGTTTATGGCTCCTGCCTTTGCCGCCATTGCGGTTGCAACGGAAGGGTCTTTTGAGAATTTCGGGGCTATGATGATTGAGGGAACCAGACGAAACTTGGGGTAGATGTCCTCTATGACTTCAAGTCCCGTTTTCTGCAGGGTGTTCGGGTCAACTCCTCCTATTACGGCAGAGGAATCAATCTTGTCTGTATCCGGGTTTCCGACGTTTATGAAAACTACGGGGGAGACGTGTTCGAGTTTGAATGCAACCTCTGCGGCTTCCTCCAACGTGAACTTGTCAAAGTCTCCACCTATTCCGAAAGTGTCTGCAAATTCGGAGTAGTCAAAAACGAGTCTTGGAACGTTCTTTGGTCCCTGCTTTGCGGTTCCTACAACGGCAACTAAGGTTCCCGTTCTGACGGGCGGAAGCAGGGAGGTCGGTTTTTCTACAACTTCAACAGACCTATCGTATCCCATTTTTCAGTCCTCCTTATTTTTTAAGTGATTTGAGGTATTTCTCCCTCTCCTTTTCCAACTCTTTCTCTTTTTCGGGAGAGTATTCTGATAGAGGGACAAAGAACTTCCTTAGTTCCTCCGGGGCGTAGAGGGGAACTTCTGTGAAGATTTGGCCTTTTCTCAAGAAGAATTTCTCGTTTGAAATCGTGGGACCAGCGTAGATTACCCTCGTATCTTTTGGCTGCTGTTGGGGTTGGCTTTGAGGTTGTTCTTGAACGTTTTGAACTTCCCCGACGGTTTCCTTTTCCTTAGCCATAGCAAAACCTCCAGAAGTCGTTTTCTGTTAGATTAACTTCTGGAGGTGTCCCCGGTGGGGTCGTGGAGGGCTATGGAGGCTCTATCTTAAAGTGATAAAACAGTTTCAAATTTCTTCTTTTCAGAGGGGAGTAAAAATTCAAGAAAAACATTTTTATTTTTTTTATAAACTTCCTTAATATTTTCTAATAAATAGTGTGGAATGTCTTGAATGGAAAATTCTTTACCTTCTAACCAATTTATTTCATCTGTTCTCTTATTGTATGTAAACTTTAGAAGTGTCTTATCTCGATTCCCAGCGACTGGTAGAATGTCCACATAGACATCTATAACATTCTTTTTTATTCTCTGTGCCTGCTTTTTGACTTCTCTGTCAACTATTTCCAGATAGCTGAAGATATGAGTAGACCCGAAAGGAATTACCAATATGAAATCTTTGCTATTTCCTATGAAAAATCCGCACCATTTCATGTTAGGACGTCTAACCGTTCTAAATCTCATAGCAATCCAACCTGATTAAGGTTTTTTATAACCTCGTAAACCTCGTTAAGTATGCTCTCTGCATCTTCTCTGTTCAAGAAAATAGACCACTTAAATTCTGCGTGCTGTAATTTATGTCGTCTGTCAACTATAAATTGATAGGTTTTTTCAATAGCCTGAACTTGAGAATCCGTGAAGGAATTGCAGAATTCTTCTTTCAAAACATACTTACCGTTTTCATTGCGAAATTGCGTGAACTTCTTGTTTTTATCAAGAGCACTGAATATACACTTTTTCACGAAAATCCTCTTTAGAATCCCTTCAACAGCTTTCAATGAACAAGAAATGGAAGGATAAAAATCAGGTAAATCCTTATGCAGGGTTGTCATGTAAACGGAGGTTTTAAGCCACCTCTTTTCTTGGTCATCTAAGTTATGGTAAGCGTTACCTAATTGCTTTGTTACTTCCTTTTCTACAATGTTATCTGGAAATTTCTCTTCTACTCCCTGTATTTGAGCATAATTAGAGAATATTAACTTGATAACTTCTATAGGTGATTTTGAAGAAGCGTTTGCATACCACATACAGATTTCATCAAATATCCTATTTTTCTTACCGGTTATGTAAAGTCTGGATTTCTGGGGATAATAATGTACAGTCAATTGTTGTCCTGAGTGCCAAGACAATTTTAAGAGAACTTCATAGTCTCTATTTTCTATTTTCTCTATGGTAATACCAGTATCCTTCAAGTATCTTTGAAAATCATCAAACAGTTCTTGAGTTACTCCATCTAAAGGTTCATTTACATCTTGAAGGTAACCGCACCTATCCACTATTTGCTGTGCTATTTGTTCTGATAATGAAGGATTCTTGCCTATGTTGTACTGTATAGTTGCTCCGTCCTGCTTAAACCAAACCAGGATTAATGCCGGCTTCTGCCCCGGTAAAGTAATCTTTATCTTTAAACTTTTTCCTTTCGTAAATCCTTTCTCTATTTGTGCTCCTTTTAAGGATTCTAACTCCTTCAGAATTTCATCAAGCTCTTTTTCAGTTAGATTCACCTTACGAAAAGAACTCACATTTCCCCCCTATTCAACGCAAAGTGCTCCACTAATACCACTTTTCTTTTGTTAGCTGTTAAACTACCTACTCAACCTATTTAAAGTATAAGCAAACACCGTATATGTCTTCAAGTCCCGAAATTCAATTCACTCCATGCTTTTTAATCACCGTAATCCAGAAAGAGGATTGACCCCCCATTTACCAATTCCAGGAGGAGCAGGTTGATAGGGGCCTGATTCACATATGAGTCTAAAACTCCGTTTAACAGAACTTATTTCGCCACTTATATCTTTGAGATAAAGCCTGACTTTGACATCGTAAAAACTTTCAGAAAGATTTTGAGGTTGCGGGATCTCCTTTAAAATTTCTGCTCCTAAAAGTTGGTAAATCCCATAATTGTTTTTAAGAAATTCCCTACCATTAGGGTTATCTTTTTTCCATGTTTCTTGGCAGAGATTATACATTCTGTCCCAATCTTTTTCTTTCCAAGCTTCCAAGAATGCAATAAGTGTTTTAGTGGCTTGACTCCAGTTACCAGAGAAAGAAGGGAAAGGATATCTTTCAATTGATTTTGCAGTTTTGTTTGAAATAACTTTTGTTTCCTTTTTTTGAGCTTTCGAAGATTTAATAGTGTTTTGATTTTGAAGTTCTTTTGTCTGAGGAGGAGCTATTACTCCTGCAAGAGTAAAACTGATTAATGTAAGAATACCTGCCTTCTTAGCAGGTTTTCTTTTTATAAGAGCGTAAACAAAATAACTTAAGCTTATAAGAAATATAAATATAAATACATTTGCAATAAGGTCTCTCACTTCCTCTCTCCGTAGTTTATTTTGATTTTTTCATCTTGCTTTTTAAACTTCTGTAAGCTTTGAACAGTTCAAGTAATTCAATTTCTCCAAAGTTATCAGTTCCCCACCTTTTAAGAGCTTCTGCCTTCGGGTCAACACCAGCCTTGTTACACGCAAAATAGAATTTCTTTATCATCTTGTTTCTATTGTAAGGAGGAACCCCGTTTTTATACAGCACTCCTGCAACAGAATCAATCCAACCGTTCAGGTAGCGGTAAACGCACTTAACATTTTCTTTTGGCAAAAGTTCCAGTTTTGAGTACCTACATCTCTTTTGAAGTTCAGAGTATATAGTTGGATACGGATTTTGAGTAATTCGAAAGTCTAACTTTAATCCGCTTTTCGGTATTCCACAATAAAGAGCAAGCTTTATCAGGTCAACAAGTTCTTCTACCATATTTTTTATAGCTCTCTGGGTAGAGGTATCTGCATAGATAGATTCATCCCTAATTATTTGGACTCTCTTGATTTCTCCAACGTGAACTTTTTCCGCTTTATTTATTACGGTGCTGTTTTCATAGTGATTGTTAGCTATTATTTGCTCAACCTCTATTTTTGATAATTCTGCAAGTTTCCTGTAAATGTCCTCTTCAGGAACATTGTGCCTTTTTGCAATGTCTTTCACCCAAGCCTTTGTAAGGTTTTCGAGTTCTATTTCCCAATCAGCTTTCCAATCCTCCACTCCTCCCTCCTTTCAAATTAATGTTAGCGGGAGTTTTTCTTATCAACGTAATCGAAATAATAAGGAATAGCCACCAGGGCTACGGCGAAAAAAGTAAACATTATTCCCATAAGAACTATTATTACTTTTGCAGTAGTATCACTCATCTTGATTTTCTTCCTCAAGACAGTTCAACAAATTATCAAGCAATTCGTGAACAGGAATATTGGAAAACTCACTTTTGCTGTAGAGTCTTACAAAAATTAAAGCTTGGTCATAGACGCCCCAAATTAGACGAAGTCCCCCACTTTTTCCTCTTCCACTGCATCCTTTAAGCCTGCTTTTGTAGAGAGCAAAATCATCTTCTTTATGTAAAAGAACCTGCAGTTTTAGGGATTCTGGATTTTTAACCAGCAATTCAGCTAATGCTACAGATTCCACCTTTAAATCTCTTCCTTTGCATTTCTTTGACAAATTCTTGACATCTTTAAGGAAACAATCACAGAAGATATGTTTCTTTATCTGCACAGTTTTTCCAACCTCTCCCTGATTAAAAAGCTCCTCTTAGCAAGTTCTTTTTTCAACTGATACGTTTTGTAAGCCTCTTCAAGGTCATCCAGAATCTCTTTTCTAACCTTTCTACTTAAAGGTAAACGTTTAAAAAGCTTTCTAAAAGATTCTACATCCCCTTCTGTCTTCTCCAAGACACCAATTAACATAGCCTCAAATTCTGCTCTGAAAATCTCATTATTCCTATATTTTTCGTATTTCCTTTCAAGCATTCTTCCTACTTCCTTCAATTCAGGTTCTTCATCTAAGTTAGAGCGAAACGTAAAGAAATTCCATAAAGTTTCTCCTATTAGCATGGTGCTTCTCCTCTATTAGCTGTTAAGACTACCTACTATCTAAGTTAAAAAAATTTTAGCATAGTTTTTGCCCAACTTATTCAGTTCTTCCCTCCAGTCAGCTTCTTCTCTGTCCTTTATGGGTTTAACCTTTTTATAGAGAAACTTGACCATCTCAATTATTTCTTCTTCGGGGACTCCATTTAAAAGACCAGCTTTGTAGTAGCCCTCTATCAGTTCGGTTATCCTCTGGAAAAGCTCCCTATCAATGGGAGATGGAACAGGAATGTTGTGTTCATTGTTTATGAACATATTTCCTTTTCCTGTTAGAAGCCAATTTAGATTGACATGAAACAGCTTTAAGAGTTTAGTCAAAACTTCTGCATCCGGCTGGGACTTATTTGATTCATATCTTCTCAAAGTCATCATGGAAATGCCAAGCTTTTGTGCTAATTCTTCTTGAGTCAGTCCTAAAGATTTTCTTAAGTATTTAAGCCTTTCTCCTAACATTTTTGTCCTCCTTTGGTTGACAATAGAACAATTTTGTTCTATATTCCAATTAGGCTGATTAGTCAGCTAATTAAATCGTATCAAACAGGAGGACAGAATGAGCAGAAAGGTAATCAAGGAGGTAAGGAGAAGGCTCTACATGGAAGACAAGAACCTAACCCACATGGCAAAGGACTTGGGTATCTCTTACTCCTACATGCTTGATGTTCTTCACGGAAGAAGAAAGTCAGTTCCTGTAGTCGAAAGGATAGCCGCCTATCTGAACTACCCCGAACTTGTGGAGCTCTACAAAGAAGAATTTGCAGTAGTTCAAAGATAAAGGGAGGTGAGTGGTGAACGGTGAATTTGTGAGTGTTCGCAGAAAGATAGCAAAAAGAATCCTGAAATTAGCAGAGGAGATTGCAGAGAGGGTGGAGGATTCCCCAAACCTTGAAGATGAGATTTTCTGTGAGATGATGTCCAACATCTGTGCACTACGCAGTTTGGGAGTTCTTGAAAGGTTACTCATGATGTTTGAGGAAGAGCTGAAAAATGAGCTGGTAACCGGATTGAGTGAACAGTTGGACTGTATTCAAGAAAAGGAGGGCAAGTGATGGAATACCTTGCCCTCATCATCCTGATAGGTCTTTTCTGCCTCGCACTTCCAGAAGACTTTGACGAACAGGAGGTTCAAGATGAAAGGTAAGCCGTTTGACTGGTATCTGTGTTCTCGTTCAATACATGGTGGACACCCTGGAGTTTTTTAATATATTCCTCAAACTTCTCTACTGGAGTCTTATAACCAAGACCTTGATGAGGCCTAACGAAGTTGTAAAAGCTTAGATACCTAAATAGTTTCCTGTTCATTTCATCAACTGTCGGCTCAGTCCCTTCTATCATCCACAGTTCCTTCTCCACCGTCTGTATGAACCTTTCAACATGTGCATTGGTCTTGGGAGACCT
>NZ_FXTM01000026.1 GCF_900182585.1 Balnearium lithotrophicum
GCAGAAGATAGCTCTGTTCATTGCGGGACAATATACAGAAGATGATGCAATCAAAGAACTCAAAGACAGAGGGCTTTCAGATGAAACCGTCCAGAAAATTCTTCCTTTACTCCAAAGAGGAGTAGAGATAGCCAAGATTCTGAATTGGAAAGAGGAAATCTGGGCTAAAGAGGCTGAACTTGAAAACCAAGTTGATTCTATGACACTTGAGGAACTACTACAGTTAGACGTTAAAAAGCTCTGTGAGGATACCTATTCCCAAATTCCTTTAGAGGTATGAGTTGAAACCTCTATGTTTTGTGTTTTTTGAGGGGTTAAGTCCCCTGTCTAAACTGATTAAGTTTTTTACCCGCTCCACGTTCTCTCATGTTGCTGTGTTTGATAAAGAAAAAGGATGCCTCATAGAAGCATGGGGGAATATCAAACACGGAGTTTACTGGCAGTATTCAAGTCTTAAAAAACATACAGAAGGAACTCCGTATGAAATCTACTCAATTGAGGTTAATAAGAAGCAATACAAGGAAGCAATGCGTTTCTATCGTTTCCTTGCTGATAGATGCTTTCCCTACAACTACATTGGTGTTATCGGGTTTGTACTACCTTTCTTTACTTCTAATGGAGGTTTTTTCTGTTCCGAAGGCTGCTATGAGGGATTAGCCTTCTCTGGGTTCGCCCCAAAAGAAGTTCCAGGATGGAAATTTAGCCCTGACGGGTTTTACAACTTTCTTCTTTCTAAAAACGCAAAGCTAATTGAGAGAGGTGAAGTATGAATGAAACTAAAAAGTGGTACGAATCAAAAGCCATTTGGGGTGCGGTGGTAACTATTTTCGCTATTGTTTTAGGTTTTTTCGGAGTTCAAATAGACGAGCAGACAAAGCAGGTTCTTATCAACGAAACAACTGCTTTTGCGAGTGCAGCAGCTGCGTTGGTTGGAAGTCTTTTAGCTATCTACGGAAGAGTTAAAGCGGAGAAGAAAATCAAATGAAAACTTTTCTTGAATTCGTTGAGATTTTGAAACTTGCTTGGAAGCTCTATAAAAAGGCGGGATACGAGCTATCCCGCCAGAAACTCCTTGAGGTTATAGAGGAAAGGGATGACAAGAAAACTGCTGAGCTTGTTTCTCATATCGTTCACGATGATGAGCTGTAGTACGGTACAGGTAAAGGACCCGCAAATTCGCACTCATTGGATGAAGAAAGGAGAAAAAGCCCCTTACGATGGAGTCTTACTCAATCCTTACACGTTCTTAAAGCTTCTTGAAAAAGCTCAATCCAGCGGAGTTCGTAATGGCTATTGACACAGAAAAGCTCTTACTTGAGATATATGGAACTGTTCAGGAAATAAAAGCAGAACTTGGGAACCTAAAAAAAGAACAGGCCAATCACGCCGACGGAATGGTTGACTTTGAAAAAAGAATATCACGGCTTGAAAGAATCGTTTATGCAGGAATAGCAGTTATAGCCATACTTGAACCCATACTAATCGAGATTGCCAAGCACTTTATAGGAAAGCTATGAGAAATTTTGATAAAGCTTTTGAGCTTTTAATGAGGTTTGAAGGCGGATACGTAAACGATAAGGATGACCCCGGAAGTGAAACAAAATTCGGTATTTCTAAAAAGCAGTACCCTAACCTTGATATCAAGAGCCTAACAAAAGAGCAGGCAAAAGAGATTTATTGGAAAGATTACTGGTTAAAAGCGAAATGCCCTGATTTAGAGGCTTACCATCCTAAACTTGCTATCTACCACTTTGACACGGCCGTAAATACCGGAATAAGAACTGCAGGGAAAATTCTCCAAAGGGCAATCAATAAACAGGGATTTAAGCTCTACGTTGACGGAATTGTAGGCCCAATTACAGTAAGCACTCTTAAAGAATGCCACATCGGAACTCTATTAAGAGATTATTTGCTCCAAAGGGAGCTTTACTATAAAGAAATAACCGATAAAAAGAAAGTTTTAAGGAAGTTCTTTAGAGGCTGGATAAATAGAACCCTGGAGCTTTATTTGATATGAAGTTCCTAACCTACAAAACAGGGAAAGAAGAAATAGAACTAATCCCTCTGTCAGACCTTCACCTCGGCTCTCCTGAAAGTAATTTAAGAGAAATAGAAAGGGTAGTCCGCTATATCCGGGAAAAAGAAAATGCGAGAACTATTCTCTTAGGCGATTTATTCGAAACTGCAATTATCGGAAGCAAGGGAGACCCTTACACAGCTGACCCTATCGAGACAGAGTTTAGAATAGCAAAGGAGCTTCTAAAACCAATCAAAGACAAAATCCTTGCAGTTATTTCCGGGAATCACGAAAGGAGAATCAGTAAAACAGTTGGGCTTGATATTATGAGGATGTTTTGTGCGAAGCTTGGAATAGAGGACAGATACTCTCCTAACTTTGTTGTTGTTAAGCTCCGTTTAAAGAATCTCTCTTATTTCATCGGAGCTCATCACGGAGTCGGAGGAGGGAGGCTAAAGGGTGGAAAGATAAATAACCTCCACAGGATGGGCGGAATTTTACCCAACGCTGACATAATCCTGATGGGACACACCCACGACTTCATTATGACCACGGATGTTAAGTACATTATAGATAAAAAGCACGATAGGATTAAAGAGCATAAAACTTATTACATCAACGTTCCCGCTTTCTTAAGCTACGGGGGTTATGGAGCAAGCTACGCCTATCAGCCCACAATCAGCGGAGCAATCAAAATAACTCTTAAAGACGGTTCCCAAAGTTCAAAGAAAAATAGGATAGAAATCAGTCAATTTTGATTGAGTGAAACTGGGTGCAAATTGGGTGCAAAACTGCACTCAAAAATTCCGAATAATTCCAAAAGATTCCAAATGATTCCAAATGGAGTTTTGGCGGGAAATCATTGGAAGGATTAGTTTAGACATTGGTGCCCGGGGCGGGAATCGAACCCGCACGGGCTTGCGCCCAAGGGATTTTGAGTCCCTCGCGTCTGCCAGTTCCGCCACCCGGGCTCTGTTGGAATTATAATATAGGCCTCTACTTAAAAAATGAAAGGAGATGGAGATGAATTTAAGAGTGGGCTTTATCGGCGGCGGTAATATGGCGGAAGCCTTTATAGGAACTTTCATCAATGGGCAAATTCTACTGCCGTCTCAGGTAATTGTTTCCGACGTAAGTGAGGAAAGAATAAGGTATCTAAGTGAAAAGTTTGGAGTAAAAGTTTCTTTAAAAAATATTGACGTTGTTACAAATTGCGATGTTTTGTTCTTAGCCGTAAAACCCCAGGTTCTTCCATCCGTTCTGAGGGAAATTTCACCTGTTGTTTCTCCAGCTCAAATTTTGGTTTCTATGGCTGCCGGCTTCCCAATTAGGAAAATCGAGGAGTTTGTGGGTGATGATAAGAAGGTTGTAAGAATCATGCCAAACATTTTAGTAAAGGTAGGTCACGGGGTCACCGCATACTGTGACAATCTCAGGCTCTTGGATGAGGAGAGAAGAACTGTAAAGGAGCTCCTTTCCCAAACCGGTAGAGTTGTTGATATTGATGAGAAGCTTTTTGACGCTGTTACTGCAGTTTCGGGGAGCTCCCCAGCTTTCTTCTTCGTTCTAATCGAGGCAATGTGTGATGGAGCTGTTAGGCTTGGACTGCCGAGGGATAAAGCGAAGGAACTTGTTGTGGAAACTTTAATTGGCTCTTCAATTATGGCAAGGGAGGAGAACCCTTCCCTTTTGAAGGACTCTGTTACATCTCCTGCAGGAACTACAATTGAAGGAATTGCAAAGCTTGAGGAGAAGGGATTTAGGTCATCGCTCATAGAGGCCTTAAAGTCCTCGTTTGAAAGGTCAAAAGAGATATCAAAACTCATTGAGGAGCTCTGACTTGCTCCTTCCTGAAAAGAGGTTCTACAGAGCTCTACAGAAACCTAAAGGATTTGTGAGCTTTAACTTGGTATCGGGGGAGAGCGACGTATGGATTGCCGTTCCTGAAGGGAGTTTTTGTGGGGAACTGAAAAAGGAGCTCCTTAACTACCTCATTTTAATCAGGGAACAGATAAAGAGCTTTATTGAGAAATTCCCTGAATTCTACAGGTCGTTAACACCCGTCAAAGTCCCTTTACTCTCCCCAAAAATTGTAAGGGAGATGGCGGGTGCCTCAAAAATTGTAGGTGTTGGGCCAATGGCGGGAGTTGCCGGAGCGGTTTCGTTATTTTTGGGAAGGAGAATTGAAAGTTTCGGACTGGAGGAGTACATAGTAGAAAATGGAGGAGACATTTACCTTTCACTGAAAAGGAAAACGGTTGTTTCAATTTTTACGAGGGAGCCCAAGTTTTTGGGGAAGTTAGGGGTGGAGCTCAAACCGGGGAAGTGGGGAATTTCCTCATCCTCAAGTAAGTTCGGCCACTCCTTAAGTTTAGGAAACGTACAGATAGCTACCGTAATTGGTGGAAACCCCATAGTTACCGACTGCAGTGCAACATACCTCGGGAACAGTAGAAGTATTGATGAGGCAAAGAGAAAGAGTGAGGAGCTTTTAAGGTTTAATACAGGTTGCATATCCCTGATAGAGGGTAAATTTGTCATTTCAGGAGAAGTTGATTTAGTAAAACTTGACTAAAAACAGATACCTAAGTATAAATTGATTGTAATTTTCGAATTAAGAGAGGATGGAATGAAGCTAAAGGCACTTTCTCTCCTAATACTCTTCGGTGCTGGGAATGCTTACGGAATTACGCTCTCCGATGCTGTTAAAACTGCCATTGAAAAGAACAACCTTATAAGGGCAAAGAGGGAAGAGGTTAAGGAGAAATTTTACGACTACAAGATGGCAAAGGCTAAGCTACTTCCAAGCGTAAACCTCTTTTCAGAGTACAACAAGACAACAGACCCACCCTACGCAGTAATGAACAGAATGGAAGTGAAAAAGCTTGACATGTTCAATACAAACTTCAACGACCCTGGTAAATCCCAGCTCTTTAAAACAGGCCTCGAGGTTAAGCTTCCTATCTGGATGGGAGGAAAGTTAAGAAGTGCCGTTTCCCTTGCAAAGAAGGAGGTAAAGGTTTCAAAGGAGGACCTAAGGAAGAACGAAAACGAGGTCATCTATAGCGTTGTGAAGGCGTACTACTCTGTTTTAACGGCAAAGGCTTTCGTTGAAACTGCAGAGTTGGCAGTAAGGGATGCAAGAAAACATGTAAAAGATGCAGAAGTAGTCTACAGGTCTGGTTTGGGTTTAAAGTCTGACGTTTTAAGAGCAAAGGTTTACTTAGAGCAAATGGAGGAGAATTTAGTAAAGGCTAAAAGTAATTACGAGGTTGCCCTAAGAGCTCTAAAGGTCTCAATGGGAGAATTCCCAAAAGGGGAGATTAATGTTGATGGTGATTTAACCTACAGGGAATATGACTTTGACCTTGACGACCTGATAAGAACCGCCCTAAAAGAGAGGCCTGAAATAAAGGAGATGGAGTTAAGGCTGTCACAGACAGAGGACTTGGAGAAGATGGCAAAGGGGAACTTTTTACCCCAGATAGGGGCATTTGGACAGGTCTTTTCTGCAGATGATACCGCTCCCTGGAACAAGGAAAACTCAAGCTGGGCTGTGGGAGTAAGGGCATCTTTAAATCTATTTAGCGGTGGAGAGAAATTCTACAACTTAAGGAAAAGTAGAATAGAGAGATTAAAGGTTAAGGAGTACAGGGAGCAGGTTAAAAAGGGAATAGCATTTCAGGTTTCAAAGGCCTACTACGATTTCCTCTCGGCCAAAAAGAGGGTTGAACTTGCAAGAAGTGCCATTAAGTCGGCTCAGGAGACCCTTAGAATTGTTGAAAAGAGGTATAAAAACGGACTTGCAACCATAACGGAGCTCTTAGACACACAAACAGCCTTAAACAGTGCAAGGAGCAACTACGTTTCTGCCCTATCCAACTACAGACAGGCAGTTGCTAAGGTCTACTACGAGACAGGAATTTTACGGAGTAGGTATTCAGAGCTTACAGAGTAAGTAAGCTACAAAAGTTATTGCAAGGGCAAAAGTAATATTCAGGATAAATCCCGTTTTAAGCATATTTTTCTGCTCCACTTCTCCCGTACCGTAGACTATTGCATTGGGAGGAGTAGCAACAGGTAGCATAAAGGCACAGGAGGCTGCAATTCCTGCAGGGATTGCAATTTCAACAGGGTTTATTCCTAAGGTCTTTCCGGCAGATATTAGAATTGGAACAAAAATTGCCGCCGTTGCCGTATTGCTCATAAGCTCAGTTGCAAAAATCATAAAGAGAACTACGGAAAAAACTATGAGAATCTGAGGAAGGGAAGAGACAAGTTCAACCAGAGAGTTCGCTATAAACTTACTTCCTCCTGTAATCTTTAGAAAGTGTGAAAGGGTTATTCCACCACCAAACAAAACGAGTGTTCCCCAGTCGGTTCCTTCCTCTAACTCCCTCCAGTTTAAAAGGTTAAATACGAACAGGAGGATGACTGCAAAAATGGCAACAACGGCATCGAAGTACTTCTTAACCCCGATAAGGTGAGAAATAGGCTTTCCAAAGAGCCAGAGAATAACTGTAGTCAAAAAGACAAAGAGAACTAAAATCTCTTTTTTCCCTAATTTAAATTCCAAGCTCTCCAAAGTGAATGAACCGGAAAAGTTGGGTCTAAAAACCAAGAGGAGAGTAACAATTAAAATGGGAAAAAGAACTAAAACTGTCGGAAGACCGAACCTAAGCCAGTCTGTAAATCCCATTCCCAACTCTGCTGCAGTGATTCCGTTTGGAGGACTTCCAACTAACGTTCCTATTCCTCCAACACTTGCAGAGTAGGCAACTCCCAAGAGAATGAAGTGTTTAAGTCTCCAGTCTGACTTTGAAGCTCCCAAGATTCCCAGAGCCAAGGGAAGTGCCATTGCAGTTGTTGAAGTGTTACTTATCCACATCGATATGAATGCCACAACTCCAAAGAGGAAAATGGATGAAGCAAAAACTGAACCTCTGGCAAGGGATACGATTTTGTAGGCTATTAACCTATCGAGTGAGTACTTTTGAAGTGCCGTTGCAAGTGCAAATCCTCCTAAGAACAGGAATATAATCGGGTGGGCAAACGAGGAGAGAGCTCCCTTAACAGAGTCTATTCCAAGTAAAACCCCCAAAACCGGAACTGAAAGGGCAGTGACTGAGAGAGGAAGTACCTCAAAAATCCAGAATACCCCTGCAAATGAGAGAACCAAGAGTCCCTTTCTAACGTTTAAGTCCCAACTTTGAGAAAATATGAGAAGGGAAAGGAGAATGAAGATTAGGATTCCTACCGTTCTCTTCACTTTAAACCTCACCTAACGGTTACAACCTTTAAGAGGTTTGTCGTTCCAGGAACTCCCGTTGGAGCTCCAGCAAGCACTATTATCCTATCTCCAACCTTTGCTATTTTTTTCCTTTTTGCAACCTCGATTGACTGGGAAATTATCCTGTCCGTTGAGTCTGCAGGTAGGGTTAAAAAGGGAGTTACTCCCCAAACCAAGTTCAACCTTCTGAAGGTTTCCCTGTCGTGGGTCACTGCAAATATTGGAACGGGAGGCCTAAACTTTGCAACGGCTAAAGCTGTAGCTCCACTTCTTGTAAAGGGAACGATAGCCTTAACTTTTACCTCCCTTGAGAGGTTGCAGGCAGACTTCGCAAGTGAGTCCTGAAGTGTTTTGGCAGGGAGTTCAGAGTACCTTTTGTACGGGTAGATTCTCTCAGCCTCATGAGCGACTTTTGTCATAGTTCTTACAACCTTTACAGGGTACTTACCAACAGCAGTTTCCTCCGAAAGCATTAGGGCATCAGTCCCATCTAAAACAGCATTTGCGATGTCCGTTACCTCGGCCCTTGTTGGCATTGGAAGGTCAACCATGGACTTTAGCATCTGAGTTGCAGTTATTACAGGTTTTCCGGATTCGTTTGCTTTCCTGATGAGCTGTTTCTGAATCAGTGGAACCTTTTCTATGGGGAGCTCCACCCCTAAATCTCCCCTTGCAACCATTATTCCGTCGGAGACTGAAATTATTTCATCAATGTTCTTAACAGCCTCAGGCTTTTCTATCTTAGCTACTACGGGTATGTTAGCCCCAAGTTCATTCAAGAGTTCCTTTAATTCCAGAACATCCTTGGCCTTTCTCACAAACGAAAGGGCTATTAAATCAACGCCAGCTTCAACTCCAAATTTAACGTCCTCCCTGTCCTTCTCCGTTAGCGCCGGAACCGACAGCTTTGAGTGGGGAAGGTTTACTCCTTTGTGGGAGGTTAGTGGGCCGCCAACTAAAACTTCGGTAACAATATCCCTCCCTCTCACCTCTTTTACCTTTAATCTAAAGGCACCATCGGCAAGGAGGATAATTTCTCCCTTTTTTACCTCCTTGTGGAGCTCCGGATAGTTAACTGGAATCTTTCCCTTCTCAGGTTCTCCAGTTGTTAGAACAACTCTGTCTCCCCTGTGGAGGAAGAGAGGTTCCTTTGGAAGCTTCCCAATTCTTATCTTAGGACCACACAAATCCATAAGTACTGGAATTGACTTTTCCGTTCTATCCTCAATTTTTCTCACAAGGTTTATTCTCTCAAGGTGTTCTTCCTTTGTTCCGTGGGACATGTTTAACCTTACAACGTCAAGTCCCGATTGAACCATTCTCTCAAGGACTTTTTCACTACTTGAGGCAGGTCCTAACGTTGCAACTATTTTTGTTCGTTTTTTCAAATTTCCCTCCCAACACTTTATATAAAATTATTCTAACTCTGGAGGTAGGAAATTGGCAAAGAAGAGGCTCTTTGTAGGAACGATGGTTCAAATTCCAAATCTCCACTTGGTTAAAGAGGAGATGGACAAACTTAACATTACCGGGAAGTGGGTTGAGAGGGAGAACCTCCATTTTACCTACAGATTTTTAGGTGAGGTTGAGGAGGAGAAAATTCCTCAGATTGGACTTGCCCTAAAGGGAAGATTGAAAGGGATTAAACCTCCAAAGGTAAAGTACAGGGGGCTCGGTGTTTTTAGAAACAGGGGAATTCCTAAAGTTCTTTGGATTGGAGTTGAGTCAGAGGAGCTAAATGAAGTAAAGAGGAGAATTGACCAGTCACTCATGGTTTTTGGATTCTCACCTGAAGAAGATTTTACCCCCCACGTTACACTCCTAAGAATTAAACACTTTAGACACAGGGGAAAGTTTAACTCGTACCTATTTAAAATGAAGAATTTCCTGTTTGCTGAAAGGTTAGAGAATAAAGTTTCTCTCGTCGAAAGTAAGTTAACTCCAAGTGGACCAAAATATACCGTTCTGGAGGAATTTATCCTTGGTTAACTACATCGTTCCGCCAGTTGTTGGAGCTCTAATCGGTTACTTCACAAACTACATTGCCGTAAAGATGATTTTTAAGCCCTACAGGGCCTACTACGTTTTTGGAAGAAGGGTTCCCTTTACTCCTGGTCTCATTCCATCAAAGAGGGAGAAAATCTCTGAGGCAATTGCAAAGGTCGTTAAGGAAAACCTATTAACAGAGGAGGTTATACGCTCCCGTTTAAACGAGGAGGAGGTTAGAAAGAGTCTGCTTATCCTCACTGAAAGGATGTTCTCCAAATTTGAGGACAGAGCTGAAGAGCTTTTTCTTACGTTTTTTGAGAGGTTTTCAGAAAGGGAAATAGGGGATTACGTTGATTTTTCCTTCATTGAAGGTGAGTTGGAAGGTCTTGTTGACCTAATCGTTCGTGGAATCAACGGTAAACGGGTTGAGGAGCTCCTTCCTGAAAAGTTTAAAGGAGAGTTGGAGAAAATTATAGATGAGAAGATAGAGGAGCTTGTTAATCTACTGATAGAGGAAGCAGAGAAACCTGAATTTAGGGATGTCGTTTACTCACTGATTAGGGAAAATCTTGAAAAATTGAGGGGCATACTGCCAATTTTGACTGACAAATTAGTTTCTTCTTTCAGCGAAAAGGCTACAGACTATGTAACGTCACTAATTGAAAGGAGCGCAGAGTCTCCAGAGTTCAGACTCAAAATTTCAAAACTTCTATGGACAAAGGTTCAGGAGCTCTTAAGAAAGGAAATTAACACAGACTCAAAAGGGTGGTTAAAGGTAAGGGATTTTTTAAAGAGAGCTCTAAAGGGGTATTTAGACCAAATAAGGAAAAAGAGATTCTCAGATGAGGAGAGGAAAAAGCTATCCTCTGAAATCTCAAAGTTTGTGGTCTGGTTTGTAGGTAGGTACAGAAAGGAGCTCTCAGAGATAGTTTCGTCGGAACTTTTGAAGGTTATTGAGGTAGAGCTCCCTGTAATAATGAAAGCCCTTGATATAGAGGGAATTGTTAAAAACAAGATAGACAGTCTCCCCATAGAAGAGGTTGAGGAGATAATACTTAAAATAATAAGTGAAGAGCTAAAATATATTACCCTTATGGGGGGAATTTTAGGGTTTTTCATTGGAGCTTTACAGATATTTTTTATTTAAGGAGGAATCGTGATTAAGTTCGGTACGGATGGTTGGAGAGGGGTAATTTCTAAGGATTTTACCTTCGAAAACCTAAAAAGGGTAACAATGGCACACGGTGAAGTCCTGAAAAAGGACGGAGCTAAAAGGGTAGTTGTAGGTTACGATTTAAGGTTTCTATCTGAGGAGTATGGAAAGTTTGTTGCAGAAACCCTTGCTGGAATGGGCTTTGATGTCTATCTCTCAGATACATTTTCGCCCACACCTGCTGTTTCCTACAACACAAAGTACGGAAATTTTGACAACGGAATCGTTATCACAGCCTCACACAACTATGGAAAGTACAACGGGTACAAGGTTAAGGAGTCGTTCGGAGGTGCAGCAAGAACGGAGTTCACAAACAGGATAGAGGAGGAAATTCCAAAAGTTGAAGGAAAGGAGAGACCAACAGGAAAGTTTAAGAGATTGGATTTAATAACTCCCTACGTTGAGGGAGTGAGAGGACAGGTAGAGCTCTCCCTGTTTAAAGAGAAGTCAGTAAAGATTGTTCACGACCCAATGTACGGTGCACAGCAGGGACTCCTCTTCAGAGCTCTCCTTGGAACAAAGTCTGAGATTACAGAGATTCACTCCTACAGGGACCCTCTTTTTGGGGGTAAACACCCAGAGCCGATAGTTGAAGAAAACATAACTACGCTGAAGGAGAAGGTCAGAGCTCTCAAAGCGGACATAGGAATAGCCCACGATGGAGATGGGGACAGGGTTGGTATTGTTGATGAAAACGGAAACTTTGTTAATTCCCAGATAGTTTATGCTCTCCTTCTCCTTCACGTTGTGAGAAACAGGGGAAAGAGGGATGGAATTGTTGCAAAGACTGTGAGTACGGGATACTTGGTCGATAGGGTCTGCAGGAAGTTGGGGCTGGAGTTGGTTGAAGTTCCTGTCGGATTTAAGAACATTTCCGAATTGGTTGTTAGAGAAAAGGTTCTCTTCGGTGGGGAGGAGAGTGGAGGATATGCACTTATAGATTATCTACCCGAAAGGGATGGCCTTTTAATGGGTCTCTTTATTGTTGAGAAAATGCTTGCAGAGGAAAAGACAGTCTCTCAGATGGTTGAAGACCTGTTTAGCGAGTTTGGAACTGCGTACTACAAGAGAATTGACCTACCTGTGAAGGAGGAGGAGAGAAGAGCACTTGAAAGGATAAGGGAAAAACCTCCAAAAGAGTGGGAAGGTCTAAAGGTTGATAGGGTCTTAACGATTGATGGAGTTAAAATCATATTCGAGAATGATTCGTGGATTCTCTTCAGGCCTTCAGGTACAGAACCGGTCTTTAGAGTTTATGCAGAGACTCCAAGTAGAGAGGTAACTGAAAAACTCCTAAACTGGGGAGTAGGCTTGATAAAAAATAGTTAGTAGGAGGGAGAGATGGCAGAGGGATACAGCTACAGTGAAAGACAGCCCCAAGTTATGAAGGACTACGTCTATGTTTTAGGAGAGGCTGTTAAGAGAGCTCCGGAAATTCGGGGAGTTCCTTCGGGTGTTAAGGGGTTGGATGACCTGTTTTTCAAGGTTGAAATGGAGGATGGAAAGCCCGTTAGAAAGCCTTTAGGTGGAATTCCAGAGTACGCCGTTGTAAACCTTACAGGTATGCCTGATACCGGAAAGAGCTTAATGGCAGAACAGTTTGCTGTTAAGCAGGCATCAATGGGACAAAAGGTGTGCTTCATTACGGTTGAGAGCCCTGCCACCTTTGTTGCTGCAGGTTTAAGGGAAAGGGCTACTGCAATGAGAATAGACTTTGATGAGATTGAGGACAACATAATCCTGATTGATGCAGCAAGCAACTCACGGTTAAGGGATGACATCCCTACAATGCTTGATACGCTTGCATATGTTTACAGGACCTACCACTGTCACAGGACTGTTATTGATTCAATCACGGGGCTATACGAGGCTAAGGAAATGTTGGCCCGTTCAATCGTCAGGGCATTTTTCAACTTTATGAAGAAGTGGTATCAAACGGCAATCTTCGTTTCTCAGAAGAGGAGCGGACACGACGAACTTTCAGCTGAGGCAGCAGGTGGATACGCCGTAGGCCATATAGTTGATTGCACCATGGTTCTCTCAAAGGAGATTCTCCTTTCAGCTTCGAGGGCAAGGGAGTTTAAAAAGGAGCTTGGAGATATCGTTAGGCTATTCAGGATTGATGGTTGCCGTCTCTGTGGTCACGATACGAGGTTACACCTCATGGAAATAACCGAGTTAGGACTTGTGGAGGTTAAAGAACCCTTAGTCGAATACTTAAAGAGGAAAAGGTGAGAGTAGTTTCCGTTATAGGTGATGGGAGAGCTCCTGAGGGGAGCTCCCTTTACGAAACTGCCTACCAGGCAGGAAAGCTCATAGCGGAAAAGGGCTACATTCTCGTAACCGGCGGACTTTTTGGAGTTATGGAGGGAGCAAGTAAGGGAGCAAAGGAGGGAGGGGGCATAACTGTCGGAATACTTCCTCACTATGACACTGTTTCAAATCCCTATGTTGATATTAAAATTCCGACTGGATTGGGACATGCAAGAAACGTTTTAGTTGTTTCAAGTGCTTCATCTGTCGTTGTTGCTATTGGAGGAAGTTTTGGTACGCTGAGTGAAATAGGTCATGCATTAAAATTGGGAAAGAAAGTTGTTGCTTTCCGAAGTTGGGATTTGGGAGAGTTCAAAAACTATGAAAGTCCTAACGAATTTATTAATTGTCTTAACTCTGTTCTTTAACTCTGCATTTGCAGTAGGTCAAAATAAAAATTTTAGCTCCATGACTCTAGATAAAGCCATTCTAAAATTGGAAAATGATATACGAGAAGGAAAAAATAAACAAATTTTGAAAAGAGATGTAAAAAATATTTTGAATATAAAGAGTAAATTACCAATCTACTATGTTCCTGAGATTAACTATTTACTAAAAGAGAAAATAGAACCACTACCTGAATCAGATTTAACCCTTTTAAAAGAGGTATTGAGAGTAGTACTATCTGCTATTAATGGGATAAAAGTTTTTTTATTTACAGTATCCTTTTTAACTCTGGTTCTTTTCTTTCAATCTGTAAGATTACGGAATATATATAAATTAATTTTAACAATTTTATCTGTAAGTTTACTTATTTTGTCTAGTTTTAATACCAACCTAAGTTTAACAATTTTTGGAATAATTCCGATACTTTTGTACAGACTTAGGAAGATAAAGTTTTTTTCTTCTTCTTTATTGTTTGTCCTACTTTTTATTATCCTACAAATTCTAGGAAATCAGATAATTAACTTAAGCTTAAATAACAAATTTCTATACGAAATTAAAGTTAAAAGAGATGGATATGCACCGAAATTTCTCATAAAGGATTCTTTTAAAAAGAAAAATGAGTACATATTGGAGGAAGTTACAAACGGCATAGCGTTGGGAAATCTGGATTTAGTGAAAAAACTTAAACATTTGAAGTTAGATTCTCCAAATCTTAAACAGATATATCTTAACGATTTAGGATATGTAACCTTTCAAAGAGGAAACTATAAAGCAGCTCTGAATTATTTCACAGAAGCGCTATCTCTCAGGGAAAATGAAAGTATTTTGTACAACTTATACTTAACTTACTCCTCTCTTTTAGAGTTAGATAAAGCAGAAGCGATAAAAAATACTTTACTTACCAGAAAGATTGATATTTCTACTTTACCTTCGGTACCTATTCTAATACACGTTCCAAGTAACTATAAAGTTTTCACTTTTTCTTTCTCTTATTTTCTTTTTCTTATTATAGGATTGATTTTAGGTACCATAATATCTTTGATTTCTCCCCTTCGAAGAGAAGAAATAAATTATAATGTACTAACTTTAGTAGGAATGAAAATATTTATTGAGGAAAAAATATTTCCCTTTTTAATTCTGTCTCTTCTTTCATTTTTAGTAAATTTTATACTGGGGATGGTGGTTTGCCAAAGTTGAAAGGCAGTATAAAAAAAATTGAAGACCTATTACTTTTGATAGATTTAACGAAAAGCGGTAAGATTGTGTTAAAACTACCATATCTCAATAGAAGTTTAATTTTGTGTGTTGAAAATAACAAGATTTATATTCTCAATAACTTAGAAAAGAAAGAACCAGAAGAATTTATTCAAATGTTTGTTGAAGAATGGTTGCACAGTTCGTTGAACCTATTTTTCGAAAACAATCCGGAGGAATCATGTCCTGATAATGTAGATAAGTATTTAACTAAAGAAAAACTTAAGGAACTTCTCACAACCCCCTTACTAGGAGAAATAAAAAAACTTCCTAAGCTATTTGAAATAGCGGAGATTAACTCTGAGAATGTACCAGCCTTTCTAAAGTTTCATTATGCTTTAAAAAAGCCCTTAACCATTCAAGTTTTACATTCTAACAATCTCACTCTTATTGATTTAATTAAACTTTTAAAAAGTGGAAGTATAAGGATAGAACCGGTTGATAAAATTGATAGTTTTCCAAAGTTTATAAGTGTTATTCTATCTTTAGTATTAGTGATGTCAATTTTGCTTTACACATTGCCAGTTAATTACAACAAGTTTGCTATTTTAAACTTAAACAAAGTAGAAAATATAGTCCTTAGAAATAAAGTATTATCCAAGAAAATACAAACTATTGATGGTTGTATGAGAACCAAGTATATCTTTAATAGAAATAGAAACT
This sequence comes from Balnearium lithotrophicum, assembly GCF_900182585.1. Classification (NCBI taxonomy): domain Bacteria; kingdom Pseudomonadati; phylum Aquificota; class Aquificia; order Desulfurobacteriales; family Desulfurobacteriaceae; genus Balnearium; species Balnearium lithotrophicum. Next base: position 15,127 of record NZ_FXTM01000026.1, read on the forward strand.
CTATAATATTGGAAGATGTAATGGGGAAAAAATTAATCGAGAGAAAGTTACCAGATAAAGATTACACTCCTATCTTTGCTATACCGGAGAAATAGATGAAAGTCACACTTGTTGGCTTCATGGGAGCTGGAAAAACAACCATAGGCAAACTGTTAAGTGAAAGATTGAAAACGCCATTTTTGGATTTAGATGAGTTAATAGTAGAACAGGTTGGAATGTCCATACCGGAAATTTTTAAGAAAAAGGGAGAAAACGAATTTCGAAAGATAGAAAGTTCAATATTAAAGGAACTCCTTTATCAAAATAGAAGTTTTGTTCTATCGACTGGAGGAGGAACTCCAACATATCTTAACAATATGGAGTTAATTAATCAAAATTCCATCTCAGTATTTCTTAGAACAGATTTTAAAACTACTTGGAGGAGAATATCATCAGATGAGAATAGACCATTAGTTCTCCTTGGAAAGGAGAAACTCCTCAAACTTTACTTAAAAAGACTACCTTTTTACTTCAAAGCAAAGCTCATAATTGATGCCACTTTCCTTTCCCCTGTAGATACTGTTCTAAACATTATAAAGGTTTTAAAATCTTGTTGAAGTTTAGAAAAGTGGACACCCTAAATATCATTTGAACCTTAATAAAAGGAGGCTCTCACCATGTATTGAACGAGAACAATTTCTGTTGAAGTTCAGAAAGAAGGTGGACACCCTAAAATAAGATTTAAACTCCAACAAAAGGAGGTGTCCACCAATGAAACAATTAAAGAAATTCAAAGGAACATCCCTGCACATATCAAATACACCCTTCAAAAAAACAATCAAAAGAGGAACGAAAATCAAAACCAAACTCGACCTAACAAAAGACCCAAACGTGAGAAAAAGACTTAAATGGATTCAACACTACGAAAAACACCAAAATGCAAGACTAACCTGCAGATACTTCGGAATAAGTCCAACCACCTTCTACAAATGGAAAAATAGATACAAAAAGTACGGTTTAGAAGGCCTCAAAGACAGAAACAAAAGACCTCACAGAGTAAGACAACCTCAGAT